>JAADHM010000210.1 GCA_013151855.1 FCB group bacterium
ATATCGACGGTAATTTCCCGCCCTTTTAAAAATACCGTTTTCCGATTGTCATACCCGTTAGAGTGGATATCCACCTCCAGCGAGTGACCTTCAATTAAAATAACCACTTGGTTTTCATCCAATTGATAACTGGCAATTTCCATTTCTTTACCGTTAAGGAGTGCATAATATTTACCAGAGCGATATTTCAGCTCAATATCAAATTCTTTGTCATCTATTTTCACCAGATAATGAGACATCATCTTCCCCTATGGAAATCATTCAAGTTTTGTCGGCGATAAAAAGAAACCCAGTTATCCGAAGAAACATTTGCTTTTTTATAACTAACGGTAATTTTACGTTCTTTGATAAATTTATCCAAAGCCACCACCAATGCCGCTTGTTCTTTTATGGTATCATCAAGGTGAGTAAATTGAGAATCGGGATATTCGTCTTTCAAAAAATTGGTGGAAAGATTCCCCTCGATAAAATTTTCATTGTGCATAATCGACCAGCAACACCCGATAGTCGTTTTTACTCCCGCTATGCGATACTCTTCCAGAGCGCGTTTCATACGGTCGATAGCTTCCTTCCTATTTGCACCCCAGACAATCAATTTGGCAAACAAGGGATCATAGTAAATCGGCACTTCCGAATTTATAACCACTCCGGAATCGACTCGCACTCCGGGTCCGGCGGGAAGACGGTAATTATTCAAAGTGCCGGTGGAAGGCATAAAATTTTGCTGGGGGTCTTCGGCGCTGATACGACATTCGATAGCATGACCGTTCAAAGAAATATCCTCTTGGCGATAGCGAAGTTTTTGTCCTTCGGCAACGGCAATTTGCTCTTTGACCAAATCCAAACCGGTAACTAACTCGGTAACGGGGTGCTCCACCTGAAGACGGGTGTTAACCTCCAAAAAATAAAAAGAGAAATTACCTTTATTTTGCACCATAAATTCCACCGTACCGGCACCGATATAGCCGGTTTTGCGAATTATATTAACAGCGGCTTCGCCCATTTTTTTACGCAACTGGGGAGTTATAATCGCCGAAGGGGACTCTTCGATTAACTTTTGATGACGGCGCTGAATGGAGCACTCCCTTTCCCCCAAATGAACAACATGGCCGTATTGGTCGGCTAATATTTGAATCTCGATATGGCGAGGACGCTCTAAAAATTTCTCGATGTAAACCCGTCCATCACCGAAAGCCGATTGTGCCTCACTTGAAGCCCGTTGGAGAGATTCTTCAAATTCTTCGGGAACTGTGACTACCCGCATTCCTTTACCGCCACCGCCGGCGGCGGCTTTAATCAACACCGGATAGCCGATTTCTTGTGCTTTTTTTTGAGCATCTTTGGTATTACCGGCTTCAAACTCCCCACCGGGAACCACCGGCAGACCGGCTTCAACGGCTTGGGCGCGAGCTTGTAATTTATCTCCCAAAAGAGCAATCGTTTCCGGTTTAGGACCGATAAAAATAAAACCTTCGTCAACGCAGCGTTGAGCGAACACAGCGTTTTCAGCCAAAAAACCATAGCCCGGATGGATCGCATCACAGTGGGATTTTTTCGCCACCGCTATAATTTTATCATGCACCAAGTAGCTTTCCGACGATGGCGCGGCACCGATATGATAGGCTTCATCAGCCATACGGACGTGGTAGGCGGTTTTATCGGCATCGGAAAAAACGGCAACAGCGGTAATCCCCAAATCCCGACAAGCGCGTATAACTCTAACGGCAATCTCTCCCCGATTGGCAATGAGTATTTTGGTTATCTTGGGCATAACTTATTATTTCCTACAACGGAATATTCCCGTGTTTTTTGGGAGGGTTGGTGTCTTTTTTTGTCTCCAGCATCCCAAAAGCGCGAATCAAACGGGGACGAGTGGTTTTGGGTTCGATAATATCATCCACATAACCGCGCGAGGCGGCGATATAAGGATTGGCAAATTTTTCACGATAGTCATCGGTAAGTTTCTTAAGCTCCGCCTCTGGGTCTTGGGCATCGGCAATATCTTTTTTGAAAATGATTTCCACCGCTCCTTTGGGTCCCATAACGGCAATTTCCGCCGTAGGCCAAGCGTAATTCATATCCCCGCGGACGTGCTTGCTGTTCATAACATCATAAGCCCCGCCATAGGCTTTGCGGGTAATAATGGTCACTTTGGGCACCGTTGCTTCACAATAGGCATACAACAGTTTGGCTCCGTTTTTGATTATACCGCCATGCTCCTGGTCAACCCCCGGTAAAAATCCGGGCACATCCTCGAAAGTCAACAAAGGGATATTAAAAGCATCGCAGAAACGGATAAAACGAGCACCTTTGATGGACGAATTAATGTCCAACACCCCCGCCAATACCGCCGGCTGGTTGGCAATGATACCGATAGACCGCCCTCCCAAATGAGCAAAACCGACGACAATATTTTGGGCAAATTCTTCGTGAACCTCAAAGAAAGACCCCTTATCGACAACCCTTTTGATAACATCTTTGATATCATACGGCTGGTTGGGATTCTCCGGAACGATGCTATTGAGTTCTTCATCTTCACGCTTCAGAGAGTCGTTATTATCCACAAAAGGAGGATCTTCCAGATTATTTTGAGGAATATATCGCAATAAGTGCTTCAACTTGCTGATAGCATCGGCTTCGTTTTCACAGGCAAAATGAGACACTCCCGATTGGGAGGAATGCACCATCGCACCGCCCAATTCTTCGGAGGTAACCACTTCATGCGTCACTGTTTTGACTACATTGGGACCGGTAACGAACATATAAGAACTGCCTTTGACCATCAAAGTGAAATCGGTAATGGCGGGACTGTACACGGCACCGCCGGCACAGGGACCGAGAATAACCGAAATCTGCGGTACCACTCCCGACGCCAGCGTATTGCGCAAAAAGATATCGGCATATCCTCCTAAAGAAACCACCCCTTCCTGAATGCGCGCCCCGCCGGAATCGTTCAAACCGATAACCGGAGCGCCGACTTTCATCGCCATATCCATTATCTTACAAATTTTTTCCGCATGCGCTTCCGATAACGAACCGCCAAAAACGGTAAAATCCTGCGAAAAGATAAAGACCTGCCGTCCGTTTATCTCACCGCATCCGGTTACCACTCCATCGCCTAAAATCCTCTGCTTGGCTAACCCGAAATCCGAAGAACGATGAGTAACGAACATATCGAATTCTTCGAAAGAGTTGGGATCGACCAAAAGCTCAATCCGTTCCCGAGCGGTGAGTTTTCCCTTTGCGTGCTGTTTATCGATGCGCTTTTGTCCGCCGCCGAGTTTGGCTTCGGCACGCATCTTTTCCAGTCTGTTTAATTTTTCTTCCAGTGACATAGTATTTATAATACTTTTCTAAAAAATTTTACTTTACCAGCCTCTTTACTATCTACCATTTATAAGACAATCTATCTCAATTAATTATCTTCCACTTTATCGACCATCAGTCTCCTGCCTTCTTGGCGCACTTTTCCCAAGGGTATATTAACATCGTGGTCAAAAGCCATAATGACACCATCATTTATGATTTCCGGAAGCTTTTTGCGCTTTATTTCCATCGACTGCAAGGGGAACAAATCCGTGGCGGGAATATAAGCGACATTCATATGATGGGAAGTACAGAAAATATCGGCGTAGTAAAAAACTTTTTGCCCTCCCGATTCCATCTCCAGAGCGAAATGCCCCTCCGTATGCCCGCCGGTAAATACGGCTTTTACTCCCGGGAAAAGCTCCGTATCGACGTCAATTAGCTCCAACTGATTAGCGTCTTTGAGGGCATAATATCTTTCGGGAATATAAACCGCCGCCGTACGTTCATTGGGCTTGATAGCCACTTCCCATTCTTTTTTAGCAACCAAATAGCGGGCGTTTTTAAAACGGGGAACAAAATGACTATTTTCAAGCTTTACTCCTCCCGCGGCGTGGTCGGTATGAAGATGGGAAAGGATAACATAGTCGATATCATCGGTACTCAAACCCAAAGACTGCAAACCCGCTTCCAAATGAGATTCTCCCTGCGGGCTGTAAATCTTTTTCTCTCTATCGGAAAGAGTATCACCCAGCCCAATATCAAAAATCATATTTTTACCATGCGCTTTGAGGACAAAAATATTCACCTTCATATCAATGAGATTGTTCTCATCGGGAGGTATCATTTTTTGCCACATGGAGCGCGGGATAATCCCAAACATAGAACCTCCGTCGAGTTTAAAAGAAGACTCGACGAAGGTTTTTATTTCAAAATCACCGAATTTCATTAACGGCCTATCACATTACCGGCGATAACCAAACGTTGTACTTCCGAAGTGCCTTCGTAAATTTCCAGCACGCGCTGGTCACGATAAAGCTTTTCGATAGGTGAAAATTCACCGATAAAGCCATACCCGCCGTGAATCTGCATAGCGCGGTCAACACAGAAATTAGCCGTTTCGGTGGCAAATAGTTTTGCCATCGAGGCTTCTTTGGAAAACCGCTCGCCTTTATCTTGCAACAACACCGCCTGGTAAGTCAAACAACGGGCGGCTTCAAGACGGGTAGCCATATTGGCAATCATCCACTGAATAGCCTGCAATTTGGCAATGGGTTGTCCGAAAGCAATCCTCTTTTTGGAATAAGCGACCGATTCATCCAAAGCTCGCTGGGCAATTCCCACTCCCTGTGCCGCCACACCGATACGAGCGCTGTCTAAGGTGGTCATCGCATAGCGGAACCCCTTACCGAATTCACCCAGAAGGTTTTCTTTGGGGACTCTCACATCTTTTAAGATAATTCCACCGGTGGTCGCCGCCCGCATCCCCATTTTGTTTTTCAAAGTACGCGCCTGCCATCCGGGCTGATCGGTCTCAACTATAAAGGCAGACATTTTAGGCTTGCCTTCGACCTTACAGAAAAGCACCCCAATTTCCGCCACATCACCATGCATAATAAATATTTTTTCACCGTTGATAATATAATGGTCACCATCTTCCACCGCTACGGTGCTTTGATTGGCGGCATCAGAGCCGGCGTTGGGCTCGGTGAGAACAAAAGCGGGAATGCGTTTACCGGTGGCACAATCGGGCACATATTTTTTCTTCAATTCATCATTGGCAAAATGAATAATGGGAAAAGTCGCCAATTCACCCACGGCACAGAGCAAACCGATCGCCGCATCGTGATAGCATAACTCTTCCACCAAAGTGATATACTCAAGATGCGATTTCCCCGAGCCGCCCAATTCTTTGGGCATGTTAAAGCCGATAAAGCCGACTTCACCTATTTTACGATAGAGTTCCTTGGGGAATTTTCGAGGTTCGGGCATCTGGTCTAACTCTTTGGAAACGGGATACATTTCTTTTTCGGCAAATTCCTTGACCATATCCCTGATTGTCTGCTGACGAGGATCAATATTTTTAGACATAAAAAGCCTCCGGGAACAAAAGTGTTGTTCGGTAATTTAAAGTTAATATTAATTACATTATTTTTTCATCAGACTTTTTCTTTTCCACAGCTTGACGTAGAAATTCGATTGCTTCTTCCGTAGGAGCACCGGGGGTAAATATTTTAGCCACCCCCATCTTCTCCAATTCTTCTTTGTCTTCATCGGGAATAATACCACCGCCGAAAAGAATAATATCATTTACTTTGCGGTTTTTCATCTCTTCCAAAATTGCCGGAAAGAGAGTCATGTGAGCGCCGGATAAAATAGAGATACCGATAGCATCAACATCTTCCTGAATAGCGGCATCGACAATCATTTGCGGGGTCTGTCGCAAACCGGAATAGATAACTTCCATACCGGCATCGCGAAACGCCGCCGCAATCACTTTAATCCCCCGATCGTGACCGTCAAGACCGGGTTTAGCCAATAATACTCTTATTTTTCGGGTCATTTTATCTTCTATTTTCTATATTAATTTATTTCAAGTTTCCATTATCTAATTATATCAAGAGGGTCTTAACATAAATTTTATACACAACTTCATCTATTTCAATGAAACTAATTCAGTTTGATAACTTTAATTTAATACATATTCCTTTATTTATGAAGCCTGCATCGCGGCTTGATTCTCGACATATTCACCCCAAACATCCCTCAAAACATCACACATCTCACCCACCCCGGCATAAACGCGACAACAATCCATAATAGCTTCAAAAGTATTGCCATCACCCTGAGCAACCTCTTTCAATTTTTGTAACGATGCTTGCACGGCTCGGTTATCCCGTTCGGCTTTGATTTTCTTTAAAAAAGCCACTTGCTCTTTTTCCACCTGCGGGTCTATTTTTAATACCGGAATCTCCAGTTTCTCATTTTCGAGAATAAAATCATTCACACCGACGATTATTCGTTCTTTATTTTCAATTTCTCTTTGGAAACGATAAGCCGAGCGAGCTATCTCCTGCTGGAAATAACCTTCTTCGATACAATTTAACACTCCACCGCGCCGTTCTATTTCTTGAAAATATTCCTCCACTTCCGCTTCCATTTTATCAGTCAAGGCTTCGACAAAATAAGAACCGGCCAAGGGATCAACGGTATTAGCCACGCCGGTTTCATAGGCAATAACCTGCTGCGTGCGCAGAGCAATCAAAACCGCTTTTTCCGACGGAAGCGCCAAAGTTTCGTCCATAGAATTGGTATGCAATGACTGCGTCCCGCCCAAAACCGCCGAAAGCCCCTGTATCGCCGTGCGGACAATATTATTTTCCGGTTGTTGTGCCGTCAAAGAACAACCTGCGGTTTGCGAGTGAAAACGAAGTAACCAGCTTTTAGGATTCTTGGCACCATATTTATAACGCATCCGTTTGGCATAAATCCTGCGGGCGGCACGGTATTTGGCGATTTCCTCAAAGAAATCGGAATGAGCGTTAAAGAAATAAGACAACCGCGGAGCAAAATCATCAATATCCATCCCGGCTTCCATCGCCGATTCGACATATTGGAAACCATCAGCCAAAGTAAAAGCCAGTTCCTGAACAGCCGTAGCTCCGGCTTCGCGAATGTGATAACCGGAGATGGAAATAGTGTTCCACTGGGGAACGTGCTTATTACAATATTGCATCATATCCGTAATCAAACGAATCGAGGGTTTCGGAGGATAAATAAACTCTTTTTGAGCGATGTATTCTTTTAAAATATCATTTTGAAGAGTTCCACGAACCTTCTCGAAAGGCACCCCCTGTTTTTCCGCCACGACCAAGTACATCGCCAACAGCATCGATGCCGGCGAATTGATGGTCATCGAGGTAGACACTTGCGATAAATCAATACCGCGAAAGATGATTTCCATATCCGCCAAAGTATCCACCGCCACCCCGCATTTGCCTACCTCCCCCAACGAACGAGGGTGATCGGAATCATAGCCCATCAAAGTCGGCAAATCAAAAGCTGTCGATAAACCCGTACCACCTTGTTTGAGAATATAGTGAAATCTTTCGTTCGTTTGTTGGGGCGTTCCCATACCGGCAAACTGCCGCATGGTCCACAGTCTGGTACGATACATAGTATAATGGACACCGCGCGTATAAGGAAATTCACCGGGAAAATTTATATTTTTTTCGTAGTATTCTTCGCCATCGACATCTTTTATGGACAAGGGGGTATAAAGTTCATCAATATCAACTCCGGAGATAGTAAAGAAACGAGCCCTCGATTTTTGGGAGCGGACTTTAGCGGCTTTCTTATCCCATACGGCAAATTTGGTTTTCAACTTTTCCAGAAATCTTTTATCGAACATAATAGTCTCCAAATTTATATTGGTTATAATAATACAAAAACCCGATGACAAAATCAAGGAAGTATAACACAATAATTATGGGAAATATTACTTAATTATCTGATTAACAATAAGTTAATTTGCAATAACAAAATTCAGGGTGATTTTAAAATCCAAATATTTACCAATTGGAAATTAAATTTATAATATAATCGTTAAGATAGTATTATTAACTTTTTACATCCCCAAAAAAAAGCTTCAAAGATTTTAGCTTATTTTTTTGAACTGTTGATACATTTCTTCACTGACTTTATAAGGATTGGTTTTCCCTTTTAGGATGTCATCGATGATTTGATCAAAATCAACTTTGCCTTCCAAACCACTTATAAATTCGATACGAAAACGGTTACTGAGGATATTTAATATTTTCTTTCTAATCTGCTGTCGGCGATGAGCAAAAAAGATACTATTATCTTTTATAAAAGCGATATATTCGTTTATTTTATCAAATAAAAGGTCGACATTTTTTTTATTAATAGCCACCGTTTGAATAATGGGAATATTCCAATCACCATCTTTTTTCTTTTTGGTTTGAATGGTTTGTTTTAAATTTATAGCCAACTTTTCCGCCCCCGGTCGGTCAGCTTTATTGACCACAAAAATATCGGCAATCTCCATCAATCCCGCTTTCATTGTCTGTACGGCATCGCCTGATTCGGGAACAATAACTACCACGACAACATCGCAGGTATCAATGATATCCAATTCAACTTGCCCCACTCCTACGGTTTCAATAAGAATAACATCAAAGCCGAAAGCATCCATAGCCACGGCCACATTACCTGTCGCCGAAGCCAAACCGCCACTGGCTCCGCGGGTTGCCATAGACCGAAAATAAACCTCTCCACCGGCGGGAAACTCGTTCATCCGTACTCTATCACCCAAAAGAGCCCCTCCCGTGAAAGGTGAGGTGGGGTCAACGGCAATAACCCCGACTTTTTGGGAAATCTTCAGGTATTCATGAATAAGACCATTGACCAGTGTTGATTTTCCCCCTCCCGGCGGTCCCGTAAGGCCGATACGCAGTGCCCGACCGGCTTTTTCATACAGTCTACCCAATAAATCTCGATAACCCGATGTTCGATTTTCAATAAAAGAAATAATACGCGAGAGGGCTCGAATATCACCTTGATAAAATTTTTCCAGCGTGGTCATAAGTTCTATATAACAGAGAAATTACCAACTGTCAATTTTATATCTTTTAAACGAATTTGTTTGCGCGTGATATCGTTATAAGTATTGTATTCGATAACGTAAACGATATCCACCAACGATCCTTTGGAAGAAATAACTCGCGCCATATCACCAAAGCCAAAACCAATAACATCAAAAACGGCATCACCTTTTCTTACTTTCATTTTCAGATGATTTTTACCGACAACATAAGGATGCCCCATCACTTCACAATTTCGGGTAAGAAAAATAGGACGCATATTTTGTGGACCGAAAGGAGAAAAGGCTTCAATAAGATCAACGAAAGCATTATCTATGTCGGTTAACTCAATCTCCAAATCAATAAATAACTTGGGAATAATATCCTCCGAGGACAATTTCCTGTTGGAAACTTCCACGAATTTCTTCCTAAAAGCTTCAATATTCTTTTGTTCAATGGAAAGTCCGGCAGCGTATTTGTGCCCTCCGTATCTAATCAACAAAGACTCACATTCTTTCAAAGCTTCACATAAATGAAAACCGGGAATAGAACGAGCCGAACCTTTTCCCTTCCCATCATTAATGGAAATCATCACCGTCGGGAGATGATATCTCTCCACCAGTCGGCTGGCAACGATACCGATTACTCCCTGATGCCACCCTTCACCGGCCAAGACAATAGCCCGGTCACTTTCCAAATCGACGATTTCTTCCATCTGTTGTAACGCTTCCTGAAGGGTTTCTTCGTCGATTTCCTTTCTCCGTTTATTTTCACGGTCCAATTTACGAGCAATTTCCGAAGCCACTTTTTCGTCACGCGTAGCCAATAATCTGATAGCCTCCCCGGCATCTCCCAAACGACCTAAGGCATTTATCCGCGGTGCTAAGATAAAAACCACCTGACCGGTGCTGATATTTTTACCCATCAATCCCGAAACAAAAGCCAGCGATTTTAAACCCGGTTTGGTAGTTCGGGCTATTTGTTGTATACCGTATTTGGTCAGAACCCTGTTCTCACCAACAAGAGGGACAATATCGGCAGAAGTACCCAGCGCCACCAGATCAAGGTGATCTTCCAGTTCCCTTTCATCTTGTTCCAAACTTTGGTAAAGAGCCTGAACAAATTTAAAAGCCACTCCCACTCCGGAAAGTTCGCTGCTATAAGTACAATCAGGTTGTTTGGGATTGATAATAGCTACGGCATGAGGGATAGATTCCCCCGGTTCATGATGATCGGTGACAATAACATCTACTCCTTGCGTGGTAGCATAGTTAATTTCATCAACAGCGGTAATACCCGTATCCACAGTTATAATAAGAGAAATACCGTTTGATTTGGCTTCATCAATACTCTCTTTCGATAAGCCATATCCTTCGGTCAAACGATTGGGTAAATAAAAATCGACTTTTGCTCCCAGCTTATTCAACACCATATACATAAGTGAAGTAGCGGTAATGCCATCAACATCATAATCGCCATAAATGACAATTTTTTCATTATTGAATAATGCTTTTACCACCCGATTAATGCCTTCTTGCATACCCGTTAACTCAAAAGGGTCTTTGAGGTCAGAAAGTTGGGGATGAAGAAATTTTTCGATTGTATCGGAAGTATCAATATGGCGATTGATTAATATTTTGATAATATTAAAAGGAAGTTTGGTTTCTAAAGCAAGTTTAGCAACCCTTTCAGAATCAATTTTATCAGCCAAAACCCACTTTAAATGAGTTGGCAAAAGGGTTCGAGTCATAGCTGTTGCCTCCATTACTGAAGGCTTGGAAAGCAGGAACTAAGCCGAGTTCTGTATACTTCACAACGAAGCCAACAGCCATTTATCTGGATAATCGGTTACCCGATTATTCAAGCGGCCTACCCGAGAATAATAGCGGGGCGAACCTACCCCTTTTCTCTACTTGGCCTTGCTCCTGGTGGGGTTTACCCGTTATAAACATCTCTGCTTATAACCGTAGTCTCTTACACCACGATTTCACCCTTACCTTATCAAAAAGGCGGTATTGTTTCTGTGGCACTTTCCGTTGGATCACTCCACCCCGGCGTTACCGGGCACCATGGTTCTGCGGAGCTCGGACTTTCCTCACTTTAAACTCTCATCTAAAGCGCGACTGTTCCTCCTACTTTCACAAGCTTTCGATTATATATTTAAAAAACAACTTATTATTTTCAAAAAAACAAACTTATTTAATACATTCGACGGTAATTGGGTGCTTCTTTAGTAATCGGTACGGAATGAGGGTGCGATTCCATCATCCCCGCTGTGGTAATGCGTATCATTTTACTTTTTTCGGTCAACTCTTTGAGGTTAAAAGCACCACAAAGCCCCATACCGGCACGAATTCCCCCAATCATTTGATATACGGTATCGGCAAGCGGTCCTTTGTAAGGGACTCTGCCTTCGATACCTTCGGGGACTAATTTGGAAGGTTCACCCTGATGCTCTTGGAAATAACGGTCTTTGCTTCCTTCTTTCATAGCGCTTACCGACCCCATCCCGCGATATACTTTAAAAGAGCGTCCTTCAAACAAAACAGTCTCACCGGGTGATTCTTCAACACCGGCAAAAAGAGACCCAATCATCACGGCACAGGCGCCACAAGCTAAAGCTTTTACAATATCTCCCGAATAACGGATACCGCCATCGGCGATAACAGGGGTTTTGGTCTTATCCGCTTCCTGAAAAGCATTCATAATGGCCGTTATCTGAGGAACTCCGGCGCCGGTGACAACGCGGGTAGTACAAATAGAACCGGGCCCAACACCAATTTTTACGGCATCGGCACCGGCATCAATAATGGCTTTGGTTCCCTCAGCCGTAGCAACATTACCGGCAACAATCGGTATCTGGTTATATTTTTTCTTCAAAGTAGAAATCGCATTTAAAACACTCTGACTGTGTCCGTGAGAACTATCTATCACTAAAACATCAACACCCGATTTCGCTAAAAGTTCAGCACGTTCTTCAAAATCTTTACCAATACCCAAAGCGGCGGCAACCCGCAAACGTCCCTGATCATCTTTGCAAGCAAGGGGGTATTGAATTTTCTTCATAATATCTTTGACCGTAATCATCCCCTTGAGCATATAATTATCATCTACTATTAATAATTTTTCAATACGATGTTTATGTAATAAATCTTTAGCCGTATCCAAGTCGGTACCTTCTCTAACGGTAATTAATTCTTCAGCGGTCATTACTTCCGAAATTAAACGGCTATGGTCACGATGAAAGCGCAAATCACGATTGGTCAGAATTCCCACCAGTTTTCCGTTTTCCGTAATAGGAATACCGGATATGGAGAATTTTTTCATCACCACCAAAGCGTCACCAATAGTTTTATTGGGCGGCAAAGTAATGGGGTTGACAATCATCCCCGATTCCGACCTTTTGACTTTATCAACTTCACTTGCTTGCCTTTGGGGAGACATATTTTTATGGATTACCCCCAACCCTCCTTGACGAGCGATAGCAATAGCCAAACGAGCTTCCGTAACCGTATCCATCGCCGCTGAAAGTAAGGGAATATTGAGCTTTATTCCCGGGGCAATTTCCGTAGCGACATCGACTTCTCTCGGCAACACCTTAGAATATGACGGCATCAAAAGCACATCATCGAAGGTTAAAGCTGTTTCGTTTAAAATTTTCGCCATATTTTCATCAACCAATCAAGGGTATTAATTACCGTTTTACCATTTATTTGGAAATATTATCATCCCAATAAAGCAATCTTCCACAATTATCACAAGTGAGAATTTTGTCGCCTCTACGGATATCTTGTATCTTTCTTGGGGTTAACGACTTATAGCAAGCGCCGCAAGCTCGTTTTTTCACCGCTACCACCGCCGAACCTCCTTTACCTTTGCGAACGCGCTCATAAACGGACATTAACTGCTTGGGAATTTCGGTGGTAATCACCTTACGCTCTACTTCTTTCCCCGATACTTTATCACCGATAGAATCAATTTTCTTCTGTAAGATACTTAATTGTTTGGTATTATTTTCCTTGGTTTGCTCTAATTTAATTTTATAATCTTTGATATTATTTTCCAATAAATCAACAAGGTCGATAGTTTCCAATAATTCTGTTTCTTTGGACGAGATATTTGCTTTAACGCTATCGATTTCAGCTACCAAAGCATCATATTCTTTATTGGTTTTAATAGACATCATTTGTTGCTGGAATTTTTGAAGTTCCGCTTCTTTGGTTTTAATTTCCAGTTCCAGATTTTTTTGCTTGATTTTCGCTTCTTCAAGACTTTCCACTGAGTTATCATACTGTTCTTGGGCTTCTTTAATTTCCCGAGTGAGGTTTTCCATCATATCCGGAAGGTATTCTTTGGAACGTTCCAATTCGCCAAGGTCGTAATCAATCACCTGCAACTTAAGTAATAATTCAAGTTTTTGCTGCATGCATTCCTCCTTGCAGGGCACTTATCAAATAACATTTAGATAAAACAAAAAGCGCACTCACCGTTTTTATCCGATGAATGCGCTTTGATTCTTCTTTTACCAAGCCGTTTCTTTCGATTATTTTAACAGGTTTTTTAACGGCCTCTCGTAAAATATATTTGTAATTAAATAATCTCATTTCATTTACTGGGCAATACTGGATTCGAACCAGTGACCTCTCGGATGTGAACCGAACGCTCTAACCAACTGAGCTAATTGCCCGCTTCCAACCTCCAGTTTATGGGCCCTGCAGGACTCGAACCTGCGACCCGCTGATTATGAGTCAGCTGCTCTAACCAACTGAGCTAAGGGCCCAAATTAGGTAATTCAATCAGTTTAATTTAATAAATATATTTCGTCAAGTCAATTATCTTCATAATGTAAAAAAATATTATAATTCTTTAAAACTTGACATAATCAACATACATTTCAAATCTTTTAATATTATTTTGAGGATAACATTGAAAACGAGTCAACCACCTACCTAAAATTACTTATATACCTTTAAAAAAAGGAGGTAAAATGTACTCTGAAGGATTATCGACATTTATAATAATAGCATATATTATATTTGCCATTGGTTCTGGCTCCCTTGCTTCGAACTTAGCTACGGATAAAGGTAGAGATGGTTTCCTATGGTTTTTGGGAGGAGTGTTTTTCCCTATTGTCTCCCATATTACTCTTGTTGGGCTTTCTTCATTGAAACCATCATTAGAAAACCCTCTTACTATAAAAGACACAACTGATGTAAGAATGAATGTAGCTGAAGATAAAAAAACTACTAAAGAAACTCTAATTGAGTTAGCTAAAGATAATGATTGGGTAGTAAGAAAAGCTTTAGCTGAAAATACAAATACTCCTATTGAAACTCTAAACGAGTTAGCTAAAGATAAAAAACGGAGAGTTAGAGAAGCCGCAGAAAAAACT
>JAADHM010000065.1 GCA_013151855.1 FCB group bacterium
ATACCAAAGAAGAATCAAAAGCGATATTTCTTTTGTCACGCCATAGTTTCGATTGTTTTTCATCGTTTTGTTTCTGATAATAACCCGCGGAGTCGGAAGCAAAACGAGCGAGTTGGTTATAAAAACGACCGATGGAAGTTAAGGCATTGGTACTTTTGGGGTTTACGCTTAGAATTCTTTGGTTAATGGCGAGAGCGGAGTCATAAAATTTACAATTATTATAGCATATAGCCAGATTTGCCATCGTGAGAGTATCGGTAGCATTGGAATCCACATATTCTCTTAAATAAGGGATAGCATCGCAATAATTATCCATTCTGATGGTATTATAGGCAATTGATAATAGTAGATTGGTATAGTCTTTGGTTTTACCCAATGCTTTTTTCAACCATTCGTTGGCAGTTTTGAAATCATTGAACTTTTCATATAAAGTGGCTAAGCCAACATAGGCACGGCCATCTTCTTTATTTATAGTGATAGCCAATTGAAGATTAAAGTCGCTGGAGTCTTTATTAGCTTTAATATCATTTTTATAACCGGCGATTATGGAAGAATCGGTTTCCTCGGCAATATTTTTTTGAAGGTTTTCAATAGTTTTTATCTGGTTGATCCCGTCATTGTAGAACTGGCGCCAGTATTTTACTTCCACCGAATCAGCTAAAGCTATATATTGTTTACAGTTTTTCTTATATTTCCTTTTGATTTTTTTGTTAGCACAG
Source organism: FCB group bacterium (assembly GCA_013151855.1). Classification (GTDB taxonomy): domain Bacteria; phylum Zixibacteria; class MSB-5A5; order GN15; family FEB-12; genus JAADHM01. The sequence goes on from JAADHM010000065.1 coordinate 720, forward strand.
CACTGATGGAGGGAATCATCATAAGCTACTAATTTTTCCACATAGATTTTCTTTGCTTTTAGGTCAGAAGTTTTATCGATATAGTCAACCATCATTTGCCCCATCAAATGAAGAGCTTCCGCTTCGGGACCATAATATAAAAACAAAGAATCAAGCATAGCAATGGCGTTGGGGTAGCGGCTAAGGTCGCCCGAGAGAATTTCTATTTTGGCAGACTTGATATAAGCTCCCAAAGGGAGTTTACGTGCTTTCCTGCCGGCAAATGCCGATGTTGTTAGAAATAATAAACTTAAAGCAATTATTGTTAATTTTGATGCTTTTTTCAAAATCTCCTCCTGTTTTTTGTAGCTCATCAAAATAGAAAAACAATTTAAGGGATAAAAAAGTCAATGTCAACCATCATTATTTTAACGGTAATAATACCGAACGCGGTAGTTCAGGATTGCTTTTTTATCAGGGTTTACCGATACTTGAAAGGTGATGGTAGTGGCATCTTTTTTCTTATATTCGATATTTGATTCCATCACTTCCCAGAATCCATATAGTTTTTTTTCAACTTCTACCGTAACGGAGGTATCTTTGCGGTTGGTGATTTCAATTCGGAATTCTTTTTCATCGACTTTGGAAGAAATACTTTTTTGATTGAGCAGGGTTTCTTTGGCAACAATATCGAAAGCATTACCGATTTGAAGCTTTATTTCTTCGTTTTTTGGGGTGTGGTCGATACGGTCTTCTCCCAAAAGAATCATCGAACCGTCTTTGTCCGATTTGAAAATGCGCACCCGACCGGCGGGAAGGGGTTGCCCCAGACCGGCGGATTTTGAATTTTTGAACTTCAGAGCAACTTCCACATTTTTAGGGTTTCGATCGGGACGGTAGATGAAAGTTTTTTGTACCGTTGTCCTTGCCGGCTCAAAAAGGGATATTTGCTTATTTTCTTTATTGGCAATAGTGGTTTTTCGGGGGAGGGTATACATGTGGTATTCAAAAAAGGGCTTTTCTTCGAAGCCAAGGCCAGCTGTGGGACTACCTATTGCTGACGTAGCTGAATATTTCATCATAATTGCTCTCGGAGGAGTAGCCCGATGAATTTGACCGGCGATAAGTTTCAGTTTGGCATCTTTGTATGTCTTACCAGAGTTGTTGTTGATTGATGCCCAGCCCGACAGGTCTAATTGATGTTCGTCAGAGCTTAAAATTCCCACATATTCGGCGTTCCAATTCATTCCCGAGGTTTGGTAACTTATCCGGCTTTTGTATTTGCCGCTTTGGTTGGAATTATATAGCCAAAATAATGTCGGGCGCGTGATTAATCCTTCGGGCAGAGCCGGGAAATTGATCTCAGTTATATTGCCCATTTGGATAATTTTTACCCGTCCGGCTTTTTCCTGTAAGGTTACCGCACCATTGCTATAAGCCAATAGGGTTCCGGAATAAAGGTTGCCGTTTTTATCCACCAGTTCGATTTTTTTATCGATATATTTGGCATACATTTTTTCCGGATTTACCAAATCGTAGGCATAATTTTGTTCCATGATGGCAACTTTATTATTGGAGTTAAGTAACTTGAAACGAACGGAAGCGACATCAATTTGTGAGGGCACGTCTTTAAAAGCCAATTGGTGGACTCCTTGGGTAAAATCTAAAGTCCGCGTTTCGCTGATTACTCCCAAATTGTTGTTGTAAACGGTAACGGCGATGTCATCGGCAAAGGAAATTACCGGTAACATTAAAATCGTCACTAAGAGGGTTAAAAATTTCATTATTATTCTCCTTTTCTTTATACAAAAAAATTAAGGTTCATATATTATATTTTGGGTCTTTAAGATATATATCAATTAAAAAGATTAAATCTTCCCAAAAAATTATTCTAAAGCGGAAAAAGAATTGATAGTGGAAAAAATGCGATTATGGACTTCTTCCGGTGACGGATTTAGCTCTGCGGTGGTAAAGGTCCCTTTGGAAATATCAATTTTTTCAAAAATCTGAAGATACAAGTTATAAATCATTTCTAAGCTAAGTTGATATGGTGGTTCGAGATATATCAATAAATCATTAATTTTTTGGCGGGCTTTTTGATTATAATAAAAAGCATATTCATAATATCTTTTGATAAGATGGCGGAAATTGGAGGTTATTTCACCGTGATGGGAAATATCTTTGAGCATTTGCAAACTTATGTTATATCGTTCTAAGATATTGTCGGCGAAATAGTTAAGATTATTCTGCTGGTCTTTTTGGAAATCACGAATAATATGAACCAAATAAGAAAAAAGCGCTAAAGGCCGAGCGGCTTGGCGAATATCGAAGGGAGGAGGGGAAAAGTCATCTTTATTTTTGCTTACGCCGCAGAGATGCATAAAAATTGATGCCGGAGCCACAGCGGCACCTTCGGCGTATCTCAAAAAAACAGCAAAAGTTTTAAAGCCTTGATGATTCAAATCGTATATCATAGCCTTACCCAATTTTTCCCAGGGCCAAAGAGGGATTTTAAACTTTTCCATAGTGGTCAAGAGCTTAGCTTGATAGGAATCATAAGGTTTTTTATTAATTAGATTTTGGAGCCATTCTTTGATAAAATCGGTGAGATGTTTTTTTTCATCGTCGGAAATACCCTTACCATCCATTTTGCTATTATCTATCAAATCATCAATAATTCTCATAGAGCGATAGCAGATTTTGAAAGCTTCATAACGTTCATTTTCCCAGAAACGGGCGGCGATATCTAAAATAGGATTGGTAAGAATCTGTTTAAAATCCGGTTGTTGGGTGAAATCTATAAATTTGGCTTTATCGCTGATCATAGTAAGTGAGAATATAATAAATAATTAGGGGGGATAAAATTTATATTTCACTATTATTTAATATTTTTTACTATAAGGACATGGCTGATAAAATAAGATTGTTAATTTTAACCCACAACTATCCCCGTTACAAGGGAGATTTCTCCGGGGTTTTTATTTCTTTGTTGGCGCAACAGCTTCAGCAATTCAACGTTCAGCCTATTGTATTAGCTCCTCATGATACTCAAACGGCAGAGTATGAGGAAATTGATGGCGTCAAAATTTACCGTTTTCGTTATGCCGATGATGACAAAAATGAAGTTATCGCTTATCGAGGAAATATGCATAAGGTGGTGTTGGGTAGTGTTAGCGGACTTTTTAGGTTTAGGCATTTTTTGAAATGTTTTCAAGAGGCTGCCTTTGAGATTATCGAAAAAGAAAAAATAAATATCATTGCCGGTCATTGGCTGGTGCCATCAGGGATAGTTATGAAAAGGATTGCCAAGCACACCAAGCTTCCCATGATTATGTCTTCTCATGGGACCGATATCCGCTTAATGAATAAATGGGGAAAAACGCCTTATCGATATTTCAAACATTTCTGCCGTAAGTTAAAGCGATGGACGGTTGTTTCTCGTTTTTTGAAAGAGCAGATACTGGCGCTTGATTCTCAACTTGAAGATTTAATAGAAATTCTCCCTTTGCCTCATGATGAAACTATTTTTTATCGGGATAAAGCTATAAAGAAAGAAAATAATTTGATTGTCAGCGTCACTCGTTTCATTCATCAGAAAAGGGTGGATTATTTAATCAAAGCGTTTGCCGAAGTGGTAAAACAAAAACCGGAGGTAAGGCTTCATCTTTATGGAAGCGGAGCATTGCAAAGCGATATGGAACGGCTGATTGCCAAGATGAATTTGGTCGATAGAATTTCAATCTTTCCTCCCGTACCGCAATCAAAACTTCGTGAAGTTTATAATAAAGCCACGATGGTGGTTCTCAATTCTTATCAAGAGGGATTCGGTTTGGCGTTGTCCGAGGCGATGTTATGCGGGGCGCCGGTTGTGGGCACCGATTCCGGGGGGATTACGGACATAATAAAAAATCGCGAGCGTGGGTTGTTGGTAGAGACCGATAATATTACCGCTCTTGCCGAGGGTATTCTGTTATTGCTTAATGATAATAACTTGAGAAAGGAATTGGCGGAAAAAGGTTACCTATACGCCCAAGAGAATTATTCATCATCTTCTTTAGCCAAAAGATATGCCGAAATTGCGGGCGATGCCCGTCTCGATTAATTAAGGCAGTAGGTAAAAGATATCAACCTTTGGTCGTGTTATTAGGGTTGGTCGTATTTATCTAAACAGGCGACGCCTGTGATTACCAAAGGTCGTAGGGGAAAACAATATCCAATTTGACCGTACTGTTGGGATTGACCGTTATCTGATAACTCAAAGTATCGCTGCCGGGGAGGTAGATGACTCTTAAGGTATGAATACCCATAGGGATATTAGAGAAGGTAAAATTTCCATGAGCGTTAGGGTTAATGGAATTGGTCGTAGTGCCTCCCGCACCATCGGGGTAGGACAAATTTATGCTTAAAGAATCTTTGAAAACAGAGCCCGGAGTGTCGTTGTCGGCATCGACAACAAATCCCTCAACAGTATTTGATAGTAAGGAAGAAGAATTAATGGCAAAGACTTTATCAATATTAGCACCTGAGCCGGTGGAACGGATTAGAGTATCGCTGTAAGTATAACTGACATTCCACCCGTCTTTATTGAAATCATTATTATTGCCTCTGTTTATATAGGGACCTTGCCAGGTGGAGTAGCCGCCCGGATTTTGCACCAAAGCGTTGAGATTGGGGGGAAGAGCGCCAACATCGCCGACATAACCAAAATCGGTGCGACTGCCGTTATTATAAGCGGAAGGGTTGCCAATGATAGCATAAGCCAATTGGTCTAACTCTTTTTTGGTTTGCTCATATCGGGCCGTCTCGACGGTATCATTCATTTTACGGATAGCAATAGTAGCGATAATACCCGTAATGACAATAACCAATACCAATTCTACGAGCGTGAAGCCATAGAGGTTATTTTTTTTCATTAATTGGTGCATAAGTCAGCTATAAAATTAATGGTGGAGCCGTCAGAAAAAGTGATGCTAAAATTGGTATTGGTCATATCTACCGGTGGCCCTCCGCCATTGGGGTTAGAGTGAAAGTCTCCTATATAGATCGAAACACTTTGACCATTATTTATTGTTTGCGTATTATTAAAATAAGCCGTATCACCGGTTCCCAAAGCAGGATTGCCGGAACGTACGGAAGTTCCGTTCCATGAGACATTTTTATAATAAGCGGTGGGTGAGGTCCAATTGGCTACTATGTAATCGATATTAATAGCCGAACCGGTGTTGTTTTCAATCCATAATTTTAGTCTGAAGCAGTTGGAAGCGGGCGAAAGGCTGTCGGAATTTAAAACATAGGTCAGTTGGGAAGGGGTACTTCCCGAAGTGTCGTACCAAACATTATTACTCAAATAATATTCGTTGTATAAATTTGAGTGAGGTATAACGGAAACAAAACGTTTCAGGGTGTCATTGTCGGGAGTGTAAACGATTTCTATGTCGTGATTGCCAACGGGAATGGAATTAAAGGAGAAATAGCCTCCGGCGTCGGGGTTGGTGCTTTTGGTGATTGTTCCTCCGGCACCATTGGGAACGGTTAATAAAACAACAACCGAATCTTTATAGATATTTCCCGGCGGGGTGCCATCGGCATCGGCAATGGATCCGGTGACGGTATTGGCAAACAAATCGTTAACCGAAGCTACCAATCGGCGAACAATCCCACCGGTAGAACCACCTCCGCTACAACCACCGCCCCCGGTTGTTTTATCTACGGAGGTTATGGTAATTCCTCCCGTGTATTGATAGTTATCCCCCCAAGCGTCTTTTTTATAGTCATCGGGAATTTGAGAAAAGCGGTTGATGAAATAAGGACCTTTCCAGGTGGTATATCCGCCCGGGTTTTGCATCAAAGCGTCAAGATTAGGCGGTAAAGCTCCCACATCACCGACATATCCGAAATCGGTTCGCACCCCGTTATTTTCCAATGTCGGATTGCCAACGATGGCATCGGCGAGGGCATTGAGTTCCTGTTTGGTTTCTTCTTCTTTGGCGGTATCGTAAATTGTTGTCCCGGTGTGAAAACCGATACTTACTAAGATGCCAGCTATGAGAATAACCATAATAACTTCGATGAGCGTAAAACCGTATTGATTTTTAAAAAAGAATATCACTTAATGTGCCTATCTCAATAATAAATAATTACTGTTTATTTATCGTCATTAACATTATTTTCTTGTTTAAGCATATTTAGAAATAACTCGAAGCAAATTTATACAGATAACTTTTTTTATTATTGGGTAAAACGGTAACATAACGAACAAGCGTATCAACCGCGGGAACATAGATTATCTTTAAGGAATGAATGCCAACGGGAATATTGCTGAAAGAAAAGGAACCGGTGGAATCGGGATGGGTTAGTTTATCAAGGGTTCCTCCCGTGCCATTGGGAACAGTCATAATAATATCAACGGAATCGGCATAAATAGCATTGGGCAGCGAATCATTGACATCTTTTATAATCCCATTTACGGTATTGAAAAGATAATCAGACGTTGAACCGGGTATTTTTTTTATAATGGTCGTCCCACTGCCAATTGAAGAAATAGTTAATCCACCGCTAAAATTATACGGCTTGCCCCACTCGTCAGTTTTATAACCGGCGGTATCTTCGGTATATGGGAGAGAAAGATAAGGTCCATGCCAAGTGGAATAGCCCCCCGTATTGGAAACTAAGTTTCCCAGATTGGTCGGAAAAGCACCAATATCACCTACGTAACCAAAATCGGAACGGATACCGTTGGTCATTATATTAGGATTTCCCACGATAGCTTGAGCAAGAAGGTCCATCTCTTTTTTAGTTTTAGTCATTTTGGCGTTGTTTACGATGGTTTGCATCGATTGCATTGCTAATGAGGTCATTAAACCGATGATGATAATCATTACCGTTAGCTCTATCAGGCCAAAGCCATTATAGTTATCTAATTTAATTATTTGTTTTATCATATAGTAAAAATCACCAATAGTTTTTAAAAAAGCTTAATTCCAGATAATTAGTTTGTCCGGGATTAACCACAACTTTTCTGGTTATGGTATCGTTGGCGGGGATATAAATAATGGACAAATTATGCTTCCCGATAGGTATGGAATCGAATTGGATATAACCATCGCTTTGCGGATATTTGTTAGCCGTGGTATAGGAGCCGGCTCCGTTGGGATAAACCAGCGATAACAAAATAGAGTCTTTGTAAACCGAACCCGGGGGATTATGGTTTAATTCGGAAACGACAACTCTAATCGTATTAAGGAGTATATCATTAGTTGCATTGGCGATTTTTTTACTGATAGTAAAACCCCCACCGGTAGAACTGATAATATTACTCCCGGAATAATTAAAAGTTTTACCCCAACCGTCATATTTGAAATTAGTGGTTGCCGCTAATGTATTGGGATAAAATTTATCGTGAATATACGGTCCTTTCCAAGTCGTGTATCCGGGATTGCTTGCCAAAGCATTGAGATTGGTTGGCAAAGCACCGATGTCACCGACATAACCGAAATCTGTTCTAACGGAATTGGAAATCAAGTTGGGGTTACCCGCTATGGCAGAGGCTAATTGGTCAAGTTTTTTTTTGGTCTTCTCTATTTTGGCTGTTTCTACGCTGTGTTTTAGAGAACGAATCGATATGGCGGTAATAATTCCGATAATGATAATAACCACCACCAATTCCAGCAGAGAATAACCGTTATTTTTATGTAATTTGCATTTATTCATTTTGTAATCAAATCTATGGTATTTATTATCGGCTGATTATAAAAAGTAGTTGAGAGGAGTGAGAATTTGGTTTTTTAGGGGGTAGAGATGATGATCGTTAAATATTAAAAAAATGCTGTTTCCTTTGCTGAAAATATTTCCATAAGAGGAAACGGCAGTAGTTATTAATGATTTAATCAGAATAATGTTTTAAGGTGCCTTAGGAAATATCGTCATCCTCGTCGGTCTCTTTTTCAGGAATGGTGATAACTAAATCAGAGCTTATTTTACATTGGCAGGCAAGGCGGGATGTTTCCGTGAGATTTTCAACTTCATCGAGCATATCTCGTTCGTCTTCGGACATTTCATTGAGAGTATCAAGCCCTTTTTCCACAACAATATGACAGGTGGCACAGGCACAATTGCCACCGCAATTATGGTCAATTTTTATATTGTTATCCAAAGCGGCATCTAAAATAGTCACTCCGGTTTTGGCCATAATTTCTTTTTCTAAAGGTAAAAATTTAACCTTTGGCATTTATTTCACCTCTGTTTTTTTCATAGGAATAATAGTCGTCTGACAATCGCGAATCAACACTTTTTATTGAAATAGCAACTCCATTTTAATTCTTTTACCCTTTGTAAAAAAATATCTTCAAAGAAAGCATTTTCTTCGAGGAATTCGCTTAAATCTAAAATTTTCAGAGCTATTTTAAATAGCTAAAAGATAAACCGCAATCGTAGGAACGTTTAACATTCTGGTTTTCAAAATTATGATAGGTCATTTTTTTCTTTTTTGACTTAACTTATGATAGCACTTTGAAATCTATTGACAGGCTATATATATTTTTGGTTCCGATAATTTTTTTATATAAAAATGTCTTATTTTGACCTATATTGTTATTTTACCGTTGTTTTTTGAAGATTTTTTTCAAAAAAAGGGAAAAAATTATAAGATTGTCTATTTTTTTTGTAGACTAAGAGAATCTTTTTTTGTATAATAGAAATGAATCGGGAAAAAAGGAAACAATTAACTTTATAACAGAATAATTATAGGATAACAAAAATGAGATTATCACGCAAATCCGACTATGCTTTGAGAGCTATTCGCCATTTGTCTTTGTTACCCAAAAACGAGTTGGGGTCGATCAATTCCGTAAGTGAGGCGGAAGGGATTCCCAGAGAATTTTTGGCTAAAATCTTAAAAGATCTCACTCGCAGTGGTCTTTTAGTCTCTTATCAGGGAGTAACCGGTGGTTATCGGTTGGCTCGCTTACCAAAAGAAATTTCTTTTCTTGATGTCATTGAAGCTATTGATGGTCCCATTCATTTAAACCTCTGTACGGAAGCCGAAGGTTGCCGTTGTGAACAGTATAATCGCTGTCAAATGAAGGAATTCTGGGGTGCTCAGGAAAAGAGCTTTAAAAAGGCTTTAAGCCGCGAGCATTTCGGTAAATACAGAAATATTAAGAAATAGTTTTTTTGAAAATGTTAGCTTGGCATACTTCCTTATTTTATAGTTAGTTGGCAAGTTCATTTTCATTATGTTGTTTATTATTTATTAAGGGCTTGTTTTCGAGCCCTTTTTTTTATTATATTTATCTCAGAAAAGAGGTGAACGAAAAGAACGTAAATCCATTGTTTAACAATTGGGTAAAACAAATGGTGGAAATAAAACAAGGAGTCCGAAATGATAAATTTTGATGATAAACAATATAAGGTTAAAGTAGGTCTTGCTGAGATGCTCAAAGGCGGGGTTATTATGGATGTAACCAATGCCGAGCAGGCCAAGATTGCCGAAGATGCCGGTGCGGCGGCGGTTATGGCGCTGGAACGGGTGCCATCCGATATTCGCGCCGAAGGCGGAGTGGCGCGGATGGCCGATCCTGATATTATTGAAAATATCAAACGCACAGTGACCATTCCCGTTATGGCTAAATGCCGTATCGGTCATTTTGTGGAAGCGCAAGTATTGGAATCTTTGGAGGTTGATTTTATTGATGAATCGGAAGTCTTGACCCCGGCGGATAACAAATATCATATCAATAAATGGCCCTTCAAGGTGCCTTTTGTCTGTGGTTGCCGCAATTTGGGCGAAGCCTTGCGGCGTATTTCCGAGGGTGCCGCTATGATTCGAACCAAAGGCGAAGCCGGAACCGGTGATGTTTCCGAAGCGGTAAAGCATCTGCGGGAAATTACTTTGGTGATGAGAGAGCTAACGGTGATGAGCGAGGAAGAGCTTTACGGAGTGGCTAAAGATTATCGGGTGCCGATTGAGCTGGTGCGTATGGTAGCTAAAACGGGGAAACTGCCGGTACCCAATTTTGCCGCCGGCGGAGTGGCTACGCCCGCCGATGCCGCTTTGTGTATGCAACTGGGAGCGGAAGCGGTTTTTGTGGGGTCGGGGATATTCAAAGCTGACAATCCGGAAAAACGCGCCACGGCAATTGTTAACGCCACCACTCATTATCGCGATGCCGCGATTATTGCCGATAACTCCCGCGGGTTGGGACAGGCGATGAAAGGCATCCAAGCCGCTTCCATTGCCGAAGAGCATCTTTTACAAACGCGATGAGGTGGGAAAAAATATATTGAAAGAAAAAGCAGGCTTAAAAGTCTGCTTTTTTTGTTGATTGAAGATTATTTCATTTCTTA
>JAADHM010000175.1 GCA_013151855.1 FCB group bacterium
TTAATAATCATTTTTAAGGCGATTTTTTTTTCATCCATTACGGATTCCTTTATTATTAAAGTTGCCAATTGTTGTTTTTAGAAGTTGATATCAACACCTTTTATGGTTCGCTTTTTACACTGTCTTGTAAAACCGAGTCCACCGGAGAAATTAAAACCGCTTGTTGAGATTCGATACGATATAGAGGCATCTCGATATTTTCGCGATTATTGCCGAAACTGATTCTCCCCGATGCGCCCCTATAACCGGTAACTTTTTTAAGCTGGGCGGTAATATTTTCTCTTGAAATCCCACCGTTTTCCACGGCTTTGATAATCAGTCTTAAGGCATCAAAACCCAGAGCCGACAGACGTTGGGGATGATGTCCGAAGCGAATATCAAAGGCTTGGGCGAATTTAAGATATTCCGGTGAATCTTCTTCGATAAAAGGAGAGGCGAAAACAGCGTTTTTGGTATTTTTATCATCGAGTTTATATACTCGTTCATCTCCCCATCCGTCAGAACCGAGATAAGAACCGTTGAGATTATAAAAGCGAATTTGAGGGAGCAGTTGTTGGAGCTGTTTTGGTTCCCCCGGTAAAAAAAGACAATCGATGTATGCCGGCACGATATCAAAATCGAGAGTGTCTCCGTTCTCGTTGATAAAAAAGGTGGAATCAAGCGGTGGTCCTAACAGAATAGTCTTGATATCTCTTATATAAGCGCCAAAGTCCTTATCGCGAGGACGGTAATATTCCACCGCAACGACGGTTCCTCCCAGCTTTTTAAAATGTTCCATAAAAGCTTTGGTGGTTCTTAATTGGTCGGTGGCGGTAGAAGAAATGATAGCCACCGAATCGGATTTTAAGTCATTAAAAGCATATTCCGCCAGAGTGATGCCCTCCAATTCAATATTGGGTGAAAGCTGAAAAGAGGTAGGGGAAAGTTTAGTGAGCCCCGCTTGGGTGGCGGCAGGGGCTATCATCGGCAGGGAAGAACAGTTTAAAACAGCCGAAGACACCGCCGCTTCTTCGCTGGTGAGAGGGCCAATAACGACATTGGTTTCATAAGCTTGTGATAAATCTTTTATGATACGGGCGGCTTCGATAGGATCGCCTTTGGTGTCGTAAATTGTCAGTTTTATCTTTTTATTATGTTGACGCCAAAGATTGGCGGCAATGGTTGTGCCGTTATAAATATCTTCACCGAAAGTATGTAGCTCCCCTGAAAAAGGAAGCACCACCGCTACCTCCAATTGTTTTTTGGAGAGACGCGCTTGAATTTCGGTCTCGCTATTTTGGTCAAGCTGTTCTCCGCAAAGAGCCATCAGTCGTTTGGCTTTGACAAAAGCGCCGCGATTGAGATATATCTTTGCCAAAGGTTTTAAAAGGGAGCATTTCTTATTATAAGATAACCGGGTAAAATTGTTTTCATCCCAAGATAACGAAGGTGCCTCTTTAAAAATAGTCACCAAAGAAGACACCAGCAGTTGGTTTAAATTTTTATCGTCGCTTTGTCGATATGATTTTACATAAACTTTAACGGCACCATCGACATCACCGCGAAGATACGTGGCGTTACCCATAAAGAAATAAACATAAGCAACAAAAGGTGAGCGGGGATAACGGGTTAAAAAATAATCGAATCCGGCGATGGCGTCATTATATTCACCGAGATAATATTTTGCTTTGGCACGGTAGAAAATAAACAGGTCAAGGTTTTTAGAATTGGCAAAACGACCCTCAAGCTCTTCGAAGAGATTAGCCGCATCTAACCAATTGCCTTCGCGGAGGAGACGTTTTCCTTTGTTAAAAAGAGATACGACTTCCTGAGAATCATCAATATTCTCCGCTGTTGTATTGGCCGTTACCAAAACAACTAAGCACAAGCATAGCAAAAGACTGACTTTTTTGACTGACATTAAAGCGAATATTTCCCAAAGTCTTCAGGATTTATCTTTTTCAATCTTTCTCGAAGTGATTCCGGGTCGGTGGGAAGACTGGAAGTAGGCGGAGATTCCGTATTATCCAGATTAAACAGCTCTTCATTGACATAAATCTGAGCTTTGACTTTTAAAGCCAAAGCGATGGAGTCGGAAGGACGAGCGTCGATTTCGTGCTTTTCGCCATTGGTTGTCAAATGGATACGAGCATAAAAAGTCTGCTCTTTCAGTTCGGTAATTTCTACCCGTTCGATTTTCGTATTGGTGGTTATAATTAAGCTTTTGAGTAAATCATAAGTCATCGGTCTTTTGGGTTTCATCCCCGAAAGTTCCATCGCGATTCCCCAAGCTTCGGCATGGCCAATCCAAATGGGGAGGACTTTGTTCAATCCCACGGGAGCTAAAATAACTACCGGTGAGTTAGTTGTCATATCCAGTGCCAGACCTTCGATTTTTGCTTCAAGCATTTTCATTGCTTATGATTTTTTAATAACCCATAATTTAAGGTTGGCGATTACTTCTTTTTCGATTTTTATTGGTATGGTATAAACCCCGAGAACTTTAATCGGGCTTTCCAGTTCAATCATTCTTTTGTCAACGATAACACCGTTTTTTTCCAATAATTCGGCAATGTCATTGGTGGTTACGGAACCGAACAGTTTTTCGTCTTCCCCGACCAACATTTCCACCGATAAGGAAAGTTTTTCAATTTTTTCTTTGATCACTTCCGCGGCCCGTCGTCTTTTGCGGTCTCTGATGTTTTTCTGTTTGGCTATTTCATCGATGGCTTTAAGGTTGGCTTTGGTGGCTACAATGGCCAAATTACGAGGGATAAGATAATTTCGCCCATAACCTCTTTTAACTTCTATGGTCTGACCGGCAACCCCCAATTCCGGTACATCTTCTCGTAAAATTACTTTCATATTTTTTCCTTTCTTAATCTATAAGATAAGTTATTCTTTGGCCAAATTCAATGGTTGAGATTTTCTCCAATCGGCAAAGCTGTCAATAAATCCAATTAAGGCGGCGACAAACAAACCTATCAATTGGGTGAAAAAAAACATTACATAAAATAATACTCTCATAAACTTGGAAAAGTTGAATTTTTCCAAATAAAACTCCATCAGGGCTAATCCCGTTATGGCGTAGAAAAAAGCTAAAAAGGCAATAACATTATCAGCTACCAAAGCATAAGTGGCGGAACCGAAAATTCTCAGTAAAATAGCCACCATCAAAAGAGGTGTTACTCCAAATGGTATTTTCCAATGAATGAACGGTGCTAATTTTTGGGTTTGAAGATTATTTTTATTAATGCGGTAAATGAAAATAATAAAACCCAGACTAAATTGTACTACCACACTAAGAATCATGAGAGCGGGAATAAGCCTAATAAGAGCGTGAAACATTTTTATGGTGCTATCGGTACTTTCTCTAATAGCGTCAGCGCTATAACCCATAGCTTGCAGGCTCTGTCTAACTTCGTTAATCATTTCCGTACTCTTTTGCGTAGCCGTAATCAGTAAATCATGCCAAATAGGGGAAAAAAGTCCCAGAGAGAAAACACTTACCGCTAACAAACCGATAAGGTAAATTTTTTGGTAACTTTTCCCCGTTAAGGTCAAACGCCCTATAATCGCGCCGGCAAACAAAATCATACTCCAACTCATTAAAAGCGTCCATATTTCCGATAAACCGGTCATCAGATATCCCACGACAAAAGCTGCCACACCGCTTCCCCACAGAAGATAAGTATGTTTAGAATAAGCCATATAAGCAATACCATAAAACAAATAGATTGCTAAAAAGTAAGTCAATGTACTCATGAGAGCAATTATTAAAGTACCGGTATTATTATCTATTTTACCATACATTAAAAAGGTATAAATAAACATTATCGGTACGATAAAATATATTTCTTTTCGCTTTGTTTTATCTTCTGTCATCAGGGAAGCTACATCCATAATTATTATTTAACGGAAAGATTCGCTTTCAAAGGCAATGATAGCTAAAATACGACCACGTTTGATAGCATTGGTGATTTTCCGCTGATGCATGGCGCAATTGCCGGTGATGCGGCGAGGGATGATTTTGCCTCGCTCATTGGTGAAACGTCTGAGAATTCTTTCGTCTTTGTAATTTATAAAGTTAATATTATTTTCACAAAAGCGACATATTTTTTTACCTTTTACCATAGCCATTTTTTTATCCTTCACTTTTTTTGTTAAAAAGATTTTATATCTCCCTATAATTGATCTTCTTCATCATCATAATTAGTTTCCGGTGTTTCTTGACTTTCCCCTTTTTCTTCAACGTTTTCTTTTGTCTTTTCGGCCTTTTCCTGATTATCTTCGGGAAGAGGTTCAACTACCGGTGTTTCTTGTACCGGTTCTTCCCTATTTTCGGGAGGGGGAGAAGTTTTTTCTTCCTTTTTCGTTTCAACTTCGGTTTTAGCTTTTAGGGCTTCCTTATCAGAAACGAATTTATTGGCGTTGGGTTTAACAAAAGGGTTTTCCTGTTGGATAATTTCTTCCAATTTACCATCGAAACGAACGGTCAAATTGCGGATATACATTTCGTTTAGTTTATAATGACGGTCAAGAAGAGGTAAAACTTCCCGAGGAGCTTCAAAGATAAAACTGGCGTAATAACCCTGAGTAAGTTTCTGAATGGGATAAGCTAAGCGGCGGGTGCCCATTTTATCTTCGTGGACGATTTTACCGTTGTTTTTGGTAATTATATCAGCAATATCACTGATATGACGTTCAATGGTAGCATCATCTGTTTGAGGGTTAATGATGAAAGTTGTTTCATAGGTACGCATAAATATCCTCCCTATGGACGTTTGTTAAAGGTTATTGGTACGGCTTAGTCAGGGATAGACCGACTAAGCAGGGTTTCCATTATATTTCGACATCGCCGCTTCCAAACCAAAATTCAAACTATAAAGGACGGCTTCGGAAGCGACTTTTATCATCTCTTTGACGGGTTCTTCTTCCTCTTGGTTAAAATCGCTGAGAACGAAATCAGCTCTGTTTACCTTATCGGGCAAAGGTCCGATTCCCAAACGAAGTCGGGGGAAATTTTCAGTTTGTAAATTCTCGATAATCGAAGCCAGCCCGTTGTGACCTCCGTCAGAGCCGGATTCTCTTATGCGAATTTTACCCAAGGGCAGATTAAAATCATCCACAACCACTAACATCTGAGATGGTGTTAAATTATTTATTTTTAAAAGAGCCAAAGCTGCTTTTCCGGAGTTATTCATATAAGTTTTAGGCATGGCAAAAATAACTTCCTTTTTTTTATCAACAGCCCAATGATATTCACTTGTTGGTGATTGGAAATTCAAATGGCGGTTTTTAATTATCTGTTCCATAACTTTGAAACCTACATTATGACGATTATTTGTATATTTCTCGCCAATATTTCCCAATCCCAGAACAAGTGATAACATTTATTTATACTACCATACCTTTGGCAACGGCACATTATAACCAATAATATTGGTATGTCAAGGCAAAAGAAGGCTTTTGGGCTAAGCTAATAGGTTGATTTTTAAGAGGTTAAATAATATTTAAGGAAATACGACTTATCTTATTTATTATTTTTCATTTTTTGGAATTTTAAAGCGATAACCTACCCCGCGAATAGTCTCGATATATTGAGGATTTTTAGGGTTATTTTCAAAAATCTTGCGCAGTTTTAGAATAAAATTATCAATGGTGCGATTGGTGGGGAAGATACGATAACCCCAAATAGCGTCTAAAAGTTGGTCGCGGCTGACCACTTCTCCTTCCCGTTCGATTAAATATTTGAGCACCATGCATTCCCGGCGGGTGAGTTCAAAATTTCCGCCGGGACCCTTGGCTTCGTAAGTTTTAAAATTGACCGAACGGTTGTCGAACTCAAAGCTATCTTCCGCCTTTTCACTTGATGACAACCAAGCCTGACGACGGAAAATTCCCTGTATTCTAGCTAAAAGCTCATTGACATCAAAAGGTTTAGTGATATAATCATCGCCACCGCACAAAAGGCCTTCAATCTTTTGTTCTGTTTCATCGCGAGCGGTAATGAACAAAATGGGTATGGTTGAACCCATGTCTCTAATTTTTTTACAAAGAGCCAAGCCGTCCATTCCGGGAAGCATAATATCCATAAGAATCAAATCAAAATTGCCCCGTTCGAACTCGCTTAACACCTGATTACCATGGTCGACGTGAACGACTTGGAAACCATCGGCTTCAAGGTTGATAATCAAACCATCGGCGACATGCAAGTCATCTTCAACTAACAATATTGTTTTCATCTTGATTGTTTTCTTTCAATTTTATTTTAAATTTAACTCCTTTTCCGACACCTTCGGAAGAAACCGATATGGCACCATCGTGCGCTTTGATAATTTCACGACAGAGGTACAGTCCCAAACCGCTGCCGGGATTGCTGCGGTTTATTTCCTGACTACCCCGATAAAAACGGTTAAATATTTGTAAAGTATCTTTGGGAGTCAAACCGATACCGTTATCACTGATATTTAGGAAAATATAGTTATCTTTTTTAAATAATTCAATGGTCAGTTTGGTGATTTCTTTATCATTATACTTCAGACAGTTTTCCAAGATAGCTTCGATAGACCGATTGAGAGCATTGGCATCTCCGTAAAAATGGATATTTGGTTGAAAGATTATTTTGTTAATTTCAAGAGGAGTTTTTAAAGGATATTGTTTTAGTTTTATTAAATTTCGTTCTACGAGTCGGGAGAAATTGATAATTTCTTTATTTAGGTGGTAACCGCTGCGTTCAAATTTACCGGCTTCCAGAATCCTTTCCACCAGTTTTTCAAGCCTGTTGGCATCTTCTTTCATACGGGGCAGGATAAGTTTTTTTTGGTCTTCGGATATTTTGGGTGAAATAAGAGTATCCAAATAAATTTTAATCGATGCCAACGGGGTTTTCAGTTCATGCGTGACGGCCATAAGAAAGTTTTGTTGGTGGAATTTCAGTTCTTCGCTTTTAACCAGCGTGCGGTAAATCAACCAGATACCAAAACCGACTAACAAAAGGAAAAATACTCCTTCTAAACCCACCATAATTTGTCGTGAGATTTCCTGAGCGTGGACATGGGCGATATAATCTTTACTGGCGCCCAGTTCCTTGGCCATATCAACTTTTTCACCCACCAAAAGGGCCATAAAAGTGACCCACCATGCGGCTTGGCCAAAGACAATAATAGTAATGGTAATATAAAGAATGAGTGCCTTTTTGGGGCTGAGATCAAATTTTGCCATTGTTTTCCTTTATTTCTTTTTTGAAATTTAATAAATACTTAAAGGAATAGCAAAAATTATTAAAAAGGATGAAAGGAAAGGTTTGATAAAAGGAAAAATAACACTGCCTTAAATTTTGTAATTATCTCGGAAAAGTTGAGATTTTTACTTTACTCGATAGGGATTGTTTCCAACTGCTTGTCTTCAAAGACATCTTCCAAAGCGGAGTTGTTGGTAATCTTCTCTCCTTTTATAAGCTTTTCAACGGTTTCCATAAGTAATTCCAGATTCAGTTTGGTGATATGGGCATCGGCTTTTAAAAAAGAGGCACGAGCTTTCATCCCCATATCTCCAATCGAAGAGTAAACAATAACGGGAGTGTTTGGTCTTTCCGATTGACGGATATTTAAGGTCAAAGCCAAACCGTCCATTTGGGGCATTTCCACATCACAGATAACAAGGTCAAAATGATTCTCTTGAAAGAGCTTCCATCCCTGTACGCCGTCACTGGCATCGATAACTTCACAGTTCAGTTGGGTTAATTCGTTAATCAACATGGCTCGTACCGAAGGAGAATCTTCGGCAATTAATATTTTCTTTTGCTTAAAATTGGCTTCTCCTTGATAAGAGATATTGGTTCTTTCTTTGAGATAGGGACATAAATCAAGTAAAATCGATTCGTAGTCCAGAAGTAGAACCATTCTTTCTTCGGTTGGTTTAACGATACCGATAACATAACGATGGTCGATATTGGCAAATACATTTTGAGTATCGATAACATCTTCCCATTTGAAGTGGTGAATCCAATCGATTTTTTCGACATAGAATCCGGTCAGAATGCCAAAAAATTCCGTAATAATGATTTTTTTACATTTGTTTTCCTCCGATGCAATACCTAAAAATCGGGCTAAATCTACAACGGGAACTAAGCGATCTCTATCTTTAAAGATACCGCTGACAGCGGGATGAGTTTCGGGGATGCGGATAAAATCTTTCATTTCCGAAACTATTTTATTAACTTTTAAGATATTTATTCCAAAAGACATACCGACGGTTTGATACTCAAGTACCCGCAGTTCATTAGAGCCTGTTTTAAGATAGGATTCGGCATCGAATTTTAAATTATTCATTTTTATTCCCCTCAATTTTTTGTAAACGAATGGTAAATACCGCTCCTCCTTCGGGGTGATCATCGGCTATGATAGTTCCACCCATAGCGGTAGCGGCTAATTTGCAGAAATATAATCCCAAACCGACTCCGCGATGCTTCCCTTGGGCACGCAATTCCAATTGTCCGTATTTTTCGAAAAGTTTTTCCCATTCAATATTACCCAATCCGTCGCCGGAGTCCTTGATATGAATATAAAGAGACTGTTGTTCGGTTTCCGTGTATACTTTAATATCTTTTTCCGAGGGAGTATGGCGAAGAGCATTATATAATAGGTTATCTAAGGTTCTATTTAATAATTTTCGATCTGCTTTTACTAATACGTTTTTGGCGTTACAACTATAGGAGATAGAAATATTTCTTTCTTCCGCCGAGGGAGTTATCATTAAAATAGCTTCTTCGATTGCTTTTTCAACATTAAGCTGAGTCAAGGATACCGGCAAACCGATTTTCCCCGCTTTGGCAATAGCCATAATGTCATAAATAGTGGACTCTGAGCGCTCAAGAGCAATTTTGGTGGAGGAGATTAATTTTTGATGCAGAGGTTTTTGGCTATCGAACTTTTTGGTTTCCAAAAGCTTCAGTAAATATTTCATGGAAGCAAGAGGTGATTCCATATCATGGATGAACAGCGAAAACATCTCCAGCCATTTGTCAATGTGTTCATTGACTTTTTCTTCTTGGGGAGTAAAGTTGAGTAAGTTTTTTTCTTTAATGATCGGCATTTTTAGTCAGGGAATTCCCTTTTATAATTTTTTACCTTTCTATTAAATATCGACTTATGTTGAAAAAACATAAATGTAAATATTGATAGAAAATAAAACCGATGAGGTTATTATTTAAGCTTATATTTGACTAATGTTTACCGTTTGATTATAATCCCATAGTAATAAACAAATGATAAATCTTCAAGTGCTTAGGTTTTGAAAGTTTACGTTAGGAGGAAAATATGGAACTGGACAGCGTTGATAAAGTCTTAGATTTTGCTATTCAAAAGGAGCAAGAAGCGGCAGATTTCTATACGGAATTAGCTAAAAAAATGAAAAATAAAGCCATGAAAGATGTTTTTGATGGATTTGCTCGCGAAGAAATGGGGCATAAGGCTAAATTACAAACAGTCAAAGAAGGGAAACGTTTAGTCCTTGCCAAGAAAGCCATCCTTGATTTAAAAATTGGTGATTCTTTGGTAGCATCCGAACATAAAGAAGATATGAGTTATCAGGATGCGTTAATCGTGGCTATGAAAGCTGAAAAAGAAGCCTTCAAGCTATATTCCAATCTGGCTGCCGTAACCGATGATGCCGCCATGCGTAATTTGCTTATGGGTTTGGCCCAGGAAGAAGCCAAACACAAGCTGCGGTTTGAAATTGAATATGACGAAATGATTTTGACTGAGAATTAATATCGTTTACTAAATATCTACGGTTGAAGTTATTATTTTTTATAAAAAAATATTCGTTAATTAGATTATTTTTATCCCCAGTATAAGCAGAAGTTGGGGACATCTTCGGGTTAATTCCCTCCGTATTTTATTGCGAGCGCGGTGTAAATACCAACGGACGGTAGCTTCGGGGATGTTCATAATTTCGGCGACGTCGTCAATTTTGCACCCTTCGACATCGCGCAGGATAAATGCCGAACGTTGTTTTTCATTGAGGGTTTGCGAAGCCTGATTGATGTATCCTTTTATTCGTTGTCTCTGATAAGAAAATTCCGGATTAGAAGACTGCTTTTCCGCTATGGTATGGTAATTTTCCAGAGGTTCATGGTGATGTCGCTTGTGTTTGCGCATATAGTCGATAGCGGCATTGATGGTGATGCGATACAACCAAGTGTAAAAATTTTTATCGGTATCATAACGCCAAATGTTATGAGATATTTTTACAAAAACAATTTGGCTGATATCAGCCGCCATATCGTAATCATTAACCATCTTATATGCCAGCGCCGCGACCTGATGGCGATACCGGTTTACCAATTCGGTAAAAGCGTGTTGGTCGCCATCTTTTATTTTTTCGATCAAAGAAGGTGTATCCTTCAAAGAGGGGGTATCCCTCAAGGAGGGTGTATCCCTCAAAGATTTTAGTTCTTCCTTGTTGTCGGCTTCTATTGTATTGGAGATGCCTTTATTATCTTTAAGCGACTGTTTTTTGTGGTAATTTCTTTTCATCGTTATAAACAATAATTTTGGTTTGTTAGCTTAACAATTTGTTTTTGTCTCTGGTTCCATTATTACTCAAAGGGATACACTCTTTTTAAGGTTTCCTTATTTATACAAAATAATAAATTAAATAGACAAATAAAGTCTTTTTTTGCGTGAATTATTGCCGGATAAAAAACTTTTTTTGCCACTTTTTACCACAAAATTAGGGTATTGGCTAATACCATATAATTTTTTATGATGAAAAAGGGGGAAAGTGGGCGTTTTTGATATGGTTTTTCATCTTTTTTTCACCAAAAAACCAACATTTGTTGTATATTATATATAAGGTGTAAATTATATTACTTCATATAACTTACATTTTATATATCTTAGTAAGAAAGGATTAAAATCAGTATATGTTGCGGGTTGTTTTAAATTTGGCAGCAGCTTTAGTTGTGGTGACCTTCTTAACCGCGGGTAGTTTTGCTCAAAGAAATCAGACGAATAATTTTTTGACCTTAAATAATT
>JAADHM010000003.1 GCA_013151855.1 FCB group bacterium
TTTCAATTCTTCCCATAGCTTTATTGCTATTATTGATAGTGCCCGACCTTTGGGGACGAGCAGCTATGAATGCACAAGACAAAATGAAATTTCAAAGTAAAGCGACTGATTTTACTCCCAAATATGAGATTGTCTCTCATCATATTGGAAATATTGTTCTGGCTATCAATAACAATGGTACTTTTGGAACCGGTTTTGCCGCTGGTGTTCTTATAGATCATTTTACCGGTGAAACCGTACCATCTTGTGAATTTCCCAAAAATTCCCACATAAGGTATCTATTTGCCGGCGCCTTTTGGGTCGGAGCTGTGGTAGGTAGAGATACTCTTGTATCGGTAGCAGCTGACGGATGGTCATTTACCAAAGAATTTAATCCCGGCCCAAATGATACTATTATTAAAAGATCTATAACCCATCCCAATGCTCCGGGATATGATAAAGCTATCTCCGAAGAGGATTATATTATGAAATATAACGATACTATTACTCAAGATATTGAACCGGATTATTTTGGCAGACCACATATCCCTCTAAACATTGAAGTTACTCAACGATCTTTTGCTTGGTCTTATCCTTATGCCAAGGATTTTGTGCTTTTTGACTATTCAATCAAGAACATCGGAATAAATAAGTTAAAAAACGTTTATATGGGTATTTATGTTGATGGGGACGTTTATTTTGAAGGAGGCGCTAATCAAAATAGTGGGTATAATGATGATATCTGCGGATTTATTGAAACCATTCCTGCTGATTTTAAAGGATGTCAATATATTGATACGGTAAACATTGCTTGGATTGCCGATAATGATGGTGATCCTGTGGCACAAACGACCTTCAACGAACAATCACCCACGGGTGTTACGGGAACACGAATTATCCGTACCCCAGCGGACACTTTGGACGTCTCTTTTAACTGGTGGATCAGCAATACGCCGTCACTGGATTTCGGACCAAGAGAACAAGGTGGAAAAGGAAGATGGAAAGAACCTTTCCGAGATTTTGGAACTGGTGGTCTTGGCACTCCGGAGGGTGATGTTAATAAATATTACATGATGAGAAACATGGAGTTTGACTACGATCAAGTATATACGGCATCCATTTTACCGACCGATACTTTATGGATGCTTCCTCCTCAAGATAGGGCCGGAGATTACGCTGATGGTTTCGATACCCGCTATCTACTATCATTTGGACCCTTTAATATCAATCCTGGTGAAAATTTACCTATTTCTTTTTCCTATGTTGGCGGTGAACATTTTCATATAAATCCTCATAATTTAGATAATCTGCCCAACAACCCCGATAAATATTACCAAAATATTGATTTTAGCAGTTTAGCTACCAATTCTTCTTGGTCTGCCAAAATATATGATAATCCGGGCGTTGACACCGATAGTGATGGCTATGCGGGTGAGTTTTTCGTATGTGTTTTTGACTCAAATATCCGTTACGTACATGATACTATTGATGGCAAAGATACGGTTATTACTGTTGTTGATACCACTCTCAGTGATACTCTATGGACAGAGGGTGATGGTGTACCGGATTTTCGCGGCGCATCACCTCCCCCGGCTCCCGATTTTTGGTTGGAACCTTCCCAAGGAGCTATCAGGGTACGTTTCAATGGCTTTCGTTCGGAAACTACCAAAGATGCCTTTTCCCACATCGAGGATTTTGAAGGTTACCGCATATATATCGCTCGCGATGAAAGAGCCTCCAGTTTTACTATGCTGGCTTCTTATGATATAGAAGATTACAATAAATATATCTGGAATAACTACAAAAAACCTCAACCCGGTTTTGACTTGCTAAATACGCCTTTTACTATCGATTCTTTGCGTTGTTTATATGGAGATTCTTGTAATGATACTTATTTTAATCCTTTGCAATACACAAGAAGTTCTCCCTATGTTCACCCTTTATTTCCCGATTCGGTATTTTATTTCGAACCACAGGATTTTAACGCTTCTGAATTGGGTGTCTCAACCCCTATTAGAAAAATATATCCTAATCAACCCTATCCTTCATCTTTTAACCCTGATTCCGTTCAACCAAATGAGCTCACTGAAGACGGTTATCTCAAATATTTCGAATATGAATTTGATATTACCAATCTTATGCCAACAGTTCCCTATTGGGTTAATATCACCGCCTTTGATTTTGGCTCCCCCGAATCAGGATTAAGATCATTGGAAAGTTCTAAATCAAATGGCGCTAAAGAAGTATACGCCAGCAATCCTGCGAAAGATGTTATAGCAAAAAACCTTAAAGCTTTTGTTTATCCCAATCCTTACCGTTATGATGCCAATTATTATAACTTAGGATACGAAGGTAGAGAAGATATACAAAATTCAAATAAATCACCTGATAGATTAAGGGCTATTCATTTTGCCAATCTACCTCCCAAATGTACTATCAAGATATTTAGCCTTGATGGTGATTTAATACGTGAGATTCAACATGACAAAGACCCTTCCGATCCCACTGCCACAGAAGATCAATGGGATTTAATTACCAGAAATACACAAATGACCGTATCCGGTTTATATTACTGGACGGTGGAAGCGGACAACATGGAGACCCAAATTGGTAAGTTAGTTATTATCATGTGATTATATAAATATCAGATTTAAAAATATTACTCTCGCTAAAAATATTGGTAATTTAATTATTACCTGTATTTTTTATTTTAAAAATGTTTTAGCTAACAATAATTATACAATTATTTTAACAAAATAGTAATATATTTATCTTGAAAACAATTATTATTTAAATAACCAAATAATTGCGATATCGCATTTTTTTCTTCAAAAACTCTTGCCAATAAATTTTGTTTTTTGTAACTTTGATGCTTAAAATTAATATAAATTTTTAAACTAAAATACTTTGAGATACGTTAATTAGATAAACTTAAAATAAAGTGTGTAAAGAATATGCCAAAAAAATCTTTTAAGTTAATTATTCCAGCGCTAATTATTTATTTATTATTATCAGGAACTGCTTTTAGCAGAACGGCTGTCAATTCAGAAAACAGAAAACATTTTGACCGTACTTTATCTACTGCTGTCAGTATCCCTTATTGTATTACTACCCATCGTGTCGGTAAAATTGAACTTTCGGTTAATAACAATGGAACTTTTGGCAACGGTTTTTCCGCTGGCGGCAGTCAACTAGATTGTATAACGGGACAACATGCTCCTTCCTGTGAGTATCCGAAAAATTCAAATGTAACCTATCTATTCGCCGGTGCTTTTTGGATTGGAGCCGTTGTAGGACGTGACACTCTTGTCTCTACGGGTGCCGACGGTTGGTCACGAAATGGCAATGAATTTACTCCTTACTATCCTGATCCTTTTGACCATCCTGGCGAACCGATAGTATATCGTTCTATCAGATATCCTGATGATCCAAAATTATTTAAGGACGCTGTTTCCGAGGAAGATTTTATTTCAACTTATAATGATACTATAATTCCAGAGAATGATATTGACTATTTTGGCCGACCTCATATCCCTTTGTATATAGCTGTTACGGAACGTTCTTTTGCCTGGTCTTATCCTTATGCGGATGATTTTGTTCTATTTGATTATGCCATCCAAAATATAGGTATTCGGAAACTTAACAATGTTTATATGGGTATCTATGTTGATGGTGATGTATATTGGACTGGGGGGCAAAACACACAAGGGCATACTGATGACATCTGCGGGTTTATTGAAACGACACAAAAGAACTTTGAAGGTTGTGAATATATTGATACCGTTAATATTGCTTGGATTGCCGATAATGATGGTGATCCACAAGGTGCTATTTTCAACGAGAAATCCTGCCCTGGTGTCACTGCTACCCGCATAATTCGTACTCCCGCCGATACCCTTGATGTTTCTTTCAATTGGTGGATTAGCAATGGTGATCCTTCATTAGACTATGGCCCCCGTGAAAGAGCAGGGAAAGGACGCTGGAAAGAACCTTTTCGAAATTTTAGAACCGGTGGTCTTGGTACTCCCGAAGGCGATGTTAACAAATATTATATGTTAAGAAACGAAGAATTTGATTTTGATCAGATCTACACTGCTTCCATATCGTCCACCGACACTCTTTGGTCATATCCACCACAAAATACGGCTAAAGACATTACCAATGGATATGACACACGATATCTTCTCTCTTTTGGTCCCTTTAATATTAATCCGGGTGAAAGACTTCCCATTTCTTTTGCTTATGTTGGCGGTATGCACCTACATCATGATCCCAATAACTTAAGTAATTTACCTAATAATCCCGATGCCTTCTATAAAAATCTGGATTTTTCCGATCTCACCACTAATGCGGATTGGGCTGATAAAGTTTATGATAACCCCGGCATTGATACCGATTCAGACGGATATGCCGGTGAATTTTTCGTCTGTGTCTTTGATTCTCAGATAGTTATCGACAGTAATGGTACAACATACGTTGACACCACTTTAAGTGATACCCTGTGGACAAAAGGAGATGGAGTACCGGACTTTCGCGGCGCTTCCCCACCTCCGGCACCTAAAATGTGGATTGAGCCGCACGTAGGTTATATTCACGTTCGTTTTAACGGACTGAATTCGGAAACTGCTCGAGATGTTTTCTCTCGTGTTGCTGATTTTGAAGGGTATCGTGTCTACATAGCACGTGATGAAAGAGAATCCAGTTTCAGCTTAGTCGCTTCTTATGATAAAGAAGATTACAACAAATATTTTTGGAATAAAAATAAAGTGCCCGAACCGGGATTTGATTTAACCGACTTTCCTTTCACTTTAGATTCTCTTCGTTGTCTCTATGGTGACTCTTGTAATGACAGTTCTTTTAATCCTTTACAATACACAAGAAGTTCTCCCTATATTCATCCTTTATTCCCAGATTCCATATTTTACTTTGAACCACAGGATTTTAACGCTTCCGTATTTGGTGTCAATACGCCTATTAGAAAAATATACCCCGACCAACCTTATCCTTCTTTTTTAGACCCCGATTCGGTACAACCAGAGGAGTTGACCGATGATGGATATTTAAAATATTTTGAATATGAAATAGATATTAAAAATCTTCTTCCAACAGTACATTGGTGGGTTAATGTAACCGCATTCGATTTTGGTTCCCCCAAATCGGGCTTAAAATCTTTGGAAACCAAAAGATCCAATGGTGCCATTGGA
Organism: FCB group bacterium; assembly: GCA_013151855.1. Taxonomy (GTDB): domain Bacteria; phylum Zixibacteria; class MSB-5A5; order GN15; family FEB-12; genus JAADHM01. Next base: position 5,184 of record JAADHM010000003.1, read on the forward strand.
ACTTTTGCCCTCAATTCTGCTCAAGACGTAGCGGCAAAAGATTTAAAAGCTTATATTTATCCCAATCCGTATATCGGTGATGGTAGATATACAAAGGAGGGTTTTGAGGGAGTTGTTGAAACCAATGAAGATAATCCGCTCTATGGACAAATTATTTCCGGGGTACGTTCCTATGAAAGAAACCACGTTATCCATTTCGCCAATCTTCCCCCTAAATGTACTATAAGGATATATACCCTTGATGGCGATTTAGTCCGGGAGATTGACCATAACAGAGATTCCAACGATCCCAATGCATCCCATGATGAATGGGATTTAATAACCAGAAATACCCAACTTGCTGTTTCCGGAATATATTATTGGAGCATTGAAGATGAAAACGGTAAAACACAAATTGGCAAGTTGGTTCTTATTATGTAAGATTGATGAATATTAAGTTTAATTTTTTAAAAGACCGACAAAAAATAGTATTTTTGACGGTCTTTATTTTGGTTGTTATTTCCACATCTCTTGCCGCTCAAAGGTCAAACCCCAAGATTTATTTGAGTGGCAAAAAACAACATCAAATGCTTTCTCTCACCGACCCCATCGTTGAATATGCTGTTCATAACCGAGGAAATATGCAGTTGGCTGTTGCCAACAACGGCACTTTTGGGACTTTAGGTCGAACAATTACCAATCCTTCCACCGGAGAACCGTTTTTATCCTGCATTTATCCCAAAAACAGCAATATCGTGAATCTCTGGGTGGGAGCTTTATGGATGGGCGCTATTGTCGGACGCGATACTTTGGTTTCCTGCGCCAATGAAGACTTTTACCGCACTACCGAATTTTGGCCTGATATAAAACCGTTTGGAGATTTCAAATATAAATCAATTGATCCCAATAGCGGTCATTATGCCGATGACGCTTATTCGGAAGAAGATATCCTTTGTGAATATACCGATACGGTAACCAACCCTCATTTAGTCGAAATGGATCCCACCGACCATCGCCCTCATAAACCTTTGGGTTTAAAAGTTTATCAACGCTCTATGGCTTGGAGTTATTCTTATGCCGATGATTTTATTCTTTTCGATTATAAAATTGAAAATATCGGCATCAATAAATTAAAAAATTTATATATGGGTATTTATATAGATGGTGATGTTTGGCATATTTCCCGAAATGGTCCCGAGGGCTGGAATGATGATATTGTTGGTTTTTACCCCGCTCACGATTTTACCGTTAGAGGTTGTACTTATACGGATAGTATTAAAGTAGCTTATACTGCTGACAACGATGGTGATCCGGAAAACGGACAATGGAACGAAAAATCCGCTCGTTCCGCCGTTGGAGTTCGTGTCGTGCGTACGCCCTCCGATTCTTTGAGATATTCTTTTAATTGGTGGATTACCAATTATAATAACCCGGCTTATGATTTCGGCCCGCGTCGCAAAGGAACACCCGGCGACCCATATAGAGATTTCGGTCCGCGAATGGGGACTCCGGAGGGAGATAATAATAAATATTACGTCATGCGTCACAAAGAATTTGATTATGATCTCTTATTTACGGCGGTTGACCATAGTTTCGAAGGATGGTTACCTCCTCCCGAAGAAGCTGTTGATTATGCCACCGGTTATGACACTCGTTATCTTTTATCGTTTGGTCCTTTTGAAATTAATCCCGGTGAAAAGCTTCCTATTGATTTTGCCTGGGTCGGAGGAGAAAACTTCCATGTCAACCCCACTGACTTTGATTCTTTTGATCCTCATAATCCGCAACCGTATTATAACAAACTCAATTTCACTCCTTTTGCAACTAATTCCCGATGGGCATCATGGGTTTACGACAATCCCGGTGTTGATACCGACGAAGACGGTTACCGAGGTGAATTCGTAATCTGCGTATATGATTCGACAACCACCCCCTTTGATACCACTATAAACGGTCACGATACGACCATAATCAAAGTCGATACCATTTCCAGTGATACCATTTGGGTGAAAGGTGATGGTGTTCCCGATTTCAAAGGTGCTTCTCCCCCTCCGGCGCCAAAATTCTGGGTTTACACCGATGTCGGCTCCTTAACAATACGCTTCAATGGGGCTTTAACCGAAAACAGCCGTGACCAATTTTCGGGTTTAAAAGATTTCGAGGGATACCGCATTTATCTTGCTCGTGATAATCGCTCAACCAGTTATAGCGTGGTCGCCTCATACGATAAGAAGGACTATAATAAATATGTATGGGATAAAAATAAGCTGCCTCAACCTGGTTTTAGTTTGTTTGACCCGCCTTTTACCATAGAACAACTTCAGTGTTTGTATGGAGATTCCTGCGGCGATAAAACTTTCAACCCTTTATCATATACTCCCTCATCACCATACACCCATCCTTTATATTCTGATTCAATCTTTTATTTTATTCCTCAAGATTATAATGCCAGTGATTTCGGAATAACAACACAAATAATGAAAAAATTTCCCGATCAACCTTACCCTTCAAATTTGAATCCCGATTCGGCACGTCCCGATGAAGTAACCGAAGATGGGTATCTTAAATATTATGAATATGAGTTTACTATCAATAATTTGTTGCCCACCGTTTCTTATTGGGTAAACGTTACGACTTTTGATTTTGGTTCTCCGCAATCCGGTTTGACCTCGCTGGAAACTCCCGTCAACAATGGTGCCCAAGAAGTGTATCCGCTATCATCTACCGATTTGGTAAAGAGCAAACATCTTAAAGCTTATGTTTATCCTAACCCATATCGTATCGATGCCCGTTATGATTATAATGGATATGAGAATAGAGATGGATATTTGGCTAAAGATCGCGCCCGTCGTATACATTTCGCTAATCTCCCCGATGTTTGCAAAATATCCATATACTCTCTTGATGGTGATTTGATTAAGACCATCGAACATAACTATCCCCACGGGGGGCCCGAAGCCATGCATGAAACCTGGGATTTGATAACCCGTAATACTCAGGCAATCGTATCGGGTTTATATTATTACGTTATCGAATCGAAAGATAATACCCAAATAGGAAAATTGGTCATTATCGAATAATCCTTTTCATTTTTCCTTAATATTATATTTATCGGGAAGCATTCTGGTAAAAAATAAATATCCGATACCGGAAAGCAAAGCCAAAGAAGATATAAGTATCCACGCTATTGCCGGTGCATTTCCAAAATGGTCTAAAATTACTCCTCCATATAAAGGTCCAAACGACCATCCGGAAGCGACAAAGAATCCAAAAATACCCATATAACGTCCGATACGCCCTTTAGGTGCCAAATGGGAAGTTAATGTTAACGAAGGGGGTGACATAATTATTTCCCCGCTAGTTACAATAATAATTGCTAATATAAAATAATGAAATCCCACAAAAATTCCTACCATGCTGTAACCGACAGCATAAATCAAAGCTCCCAAAGCCAATTGAATAGTCAGTTTGTAACGGGATAGTATTTTGGTCACCGGTATTTGAAGAAGAACTACCAATAAACCGTTTAGAGCATATAAAAAACCCAACTGATGTTCAGAGATTTTTACCATATCCACCGAATAAACCGAAAAAGGAGCAATTAGCTGAGCGACCACCAAATACAAAAGAAAAATTAATATCGAATGACGAGCGAGATAAGGGTCGTCTTTGATAGCAATTATATCGGAAAACTTAAAACGTTCGGGGACTCTTATTGTTTTTGGCGCTTTCAAAAAGATACCGATAATCATTGCCGACATAAAAGTAATGATAGAAGATATAACAAACAATAAACCATAAGAATAACCGGCAAAAAAACCACCAATGGCCGGACCCACCGCCCAACCCAAATTTCCCGTCGTGCGGGTTATGGCATAACCATCAAGCCGCTTCTTAGCGGGAAGGATATCGGACACCATCGCATTGGCAACCGGTTGAAATATTCCTCCAAAAATAGAATTTATCAATAAAACTATTGCCACCGGCCAAAAGCCCCATTTTTCAAATATAGTTAATGCCAACAACAAAAAAGCACCGGAACGAAATAATTGAGCAAAAAATAACAATCGCTGTCTCTCCAATCGATCCGATACTTCCCCACCAACCACCTGAAAAGTCGACCTGACAATGGCCATAGCTCCAAAGAATAAGCCAATCTGAGTCATGGTTAAACCCAGTTCCTTATGAAAATAAATGGCGATAAAAGGAATGGAAATGGCAAACCCAAGAGCGCTTACGAACCAACCTCCGGAGAGAATCCAAAGGTTCTTATTAAATTGGGACACATATTTTTTTATAGCGGCAAACATAATCTAAAGAATATAAAATGCGTCAAGGGCAAAGCAATCGAATTTTAGTTTTTGAAACAATTAAATAAAGACAGATGAATATTATTACCACGCTTATGACAAGCATTTAATTAATGATTAATTCCCAATACTTTTTTTAATTAAATATTGAGCAATATTGGCAAAACCATTAATATCATATCGGTGCCATCCAGATTGAGACATACGTATTAACTCCCCATTTTTTTGTAAGGAAGATAATAAATCATTAAAATTCATAGCATCGTGATTCGATTTTATGAGTCGGGCAACCTGATGATTAAGCACTACGTTTTGATTCAAAGGAGCAAAAGAACCGATAGCCGGGGCAAGGATAAACATTGGCAACCCCAATCCCAAAGCCCAATTGGTGCGCTCATGTGAAGGAGCCACCACATAGTCAAAATATTTAAACAACTGAGCGGTAAAAATATTTTCTTCTCGGCGAGAATTATAACTAACCACTAAAACGGTCGGTAACGGACGAGGAATATAGTCTGTTGAATCTATTATTTGGGTTTGAAACGATTTTTTTTTGAATGCTGGTACAATCGTTTTCCATAAGGCTTTTTTGTTTCTGGCAAAAATAATTGCTCTCCCTCCGCTTGAAATGACACTTTCGGCACATAACAATATTTTTTTTATATGAGGTTTTGGCTCTGCTCCGGAACTAAAGAAAGCCCCGGTTAATGATTGGTTGACCTGTATGCGTTTTATTCGTTGTGAGAATGAATCTTCCGCTTGTTTTACCAGTGTCGGCTCAATACAAAGATTAGTAATGATAATATCCTCTTTGGTATACCCCTTTTTAAAAAAGGGAACGGCAGTTTCCTTTGTTGGGACAAAGATAGTTTGAGCGCCCTCAACAACAGCTTCAGCGGGAGCAATTACTTCTCCGTGCTGATAAAATAAATTTCTTTTACCTTTTAAAATAGCTACCAATAAAGGATGAGCGACGACCAAGGGATTAGAATCAGGCATATATTTTTGGCGGATATTTCTACCTATAATTTTTACAACTCTGCTTTGTTGGTTGTAATCCGTATTTAAACGCAATTTGTTATAAATATGACCCACAAAGTTATCAGTGGAGCCATGTTTATATAACCATCGAATTAATTGCCAACCAAATTTGGGAATGCCTTGAGAAACCTCAAAAATATCAAGTTGAGAACGTATGCTATTTATTTTCCCCCGATGAGTTATGGCTTCTATAATCCCATCAAGATAAAAAGGATGTCCCCGCCCGATATTGGTATAAAGAAAGTTAATTTTTCGAGATGCTTTCAAAGGTCATTCCTTTTAATTAAATTATTTTCAAAATATAATAATTATTTTTTTACTTTAACAAATAAGGTATATTTAATAAGACTT
>JAADHM010000043.1 GCA_013151855.1 FCB group bacterium
GGTCCGACTACCGATGAAATAGAAAAGGATTTAAAAAAGGGTATAGAATTAGTAAGCAATTTTGAAGAAATCAATTTGGACACCCTTAAAAAAGTAAACAAATTTAATATTAACCCCATAGTACGTTCCGCATTGGTAGCTATGTTATTGAATTATATATCCGGTGAAACCAAACGTTATCCATGGGAAATATTATCTTTAGGCTCACCGGTGGGAATCAAAAGTTCCATCACTATAAGCATTGACAAACCATCGGAGATGATTGAAGCCATAAAAAAAAGTGAATACTCTATCATAAAGATAAAAATGGGTAACGAAGAAGATGTTTTAATTTTAGATGCCATTGAGAAATTGAAAAACAAAGAAATTCGCATCGATGCCAATGGCGCTTGGTCTTGCGCCAAGGCAGAAGAAATGATTTTCCATCTCTCCCAAAAAGGAGTTAAGATAATAGAACAACCCACGGACTCTAAATATATCAATGAATGGCCTCATCTAAAAGGTAAAGCTAAAGATGTTAAGTTGATTATGGATGAAGGCTTAAATGATATTAACGATTACGAAAAATATGCTCCATACTTCGATGGGGTGAATATTAAAATGGAAAAATCCGGCGGTATCTTAGAAGCTATCAAAATTGCCCACCGCGCCCAAGAGGATAAGAAAAAAATCATGTTGGGTTGTATGGTGGAATCATCAATAGGAATTGCCCAATCGGTTTATATGTCATCCATGGCTGATTACTACGACCTCGATGGTCCTCTGCTTTTACAGGATGATATCGCTTTGGGCATTAATTATGACAAGGAGTCAATAAAGGTCGACCGTGAAATTATCGGCGGACCTAAAATAAAACGCGATGTTTTTGAAAAATATATTTCGGAGTAGCTTTATCTGGGCTTTCCTTCTTATCGTTTTTGTCCCTTTCGTCTATGTCTTTTCTACTTCTTTAACTCCGGATGACATTCATAATGCCAAGGCGGAAATAAAAGTCGTTTACCCCAAAGAAGGCCAGATAGTTTACGCTTCCGATTCAACTTTCATCTTTGGCAATGTACCGGCTGAAGATAAAGATTTGGCTTACAAACTTTTTATCAACGAATCCTATGTCAAAGTTTATCCCGATGGTGGATTTATCGCTTTTTTACCGATAGCCCCAGGTCAATTTTCATTTCAACTCGACGCTTATTTGGTAAACAAAAAGAAATATCAATATTTGTCGGCCAAAAGTTTGCCAAGGGATATTCAAACTAAAGATATCCTACGCCATTTATCCCAACAATTCTTCATCAAAATTCCCGAACCGGGGCAATCTATCCCCGTTGATTCTCTTCAAATAAAAAAGGAGATAAATCCTCCCAATAAATTTCTTGCGCTACAAAAAGGAGAACGATTACAAGTCACTTTTCAAGGGACACCCGGAGGACACGCTTGGTTTTCTATTTCGGATGTGGTCGATTCCGTTCCCATGGTAGAAACGATTCCTGTCTCTCAACCATATTGGGGTGCGTCCGTTTTTGGTTACGGAGCCACATCCGACTCGCTTCAGATTAAAGGTATTTACACCGGTTTTTATGAGATTCCTTACGATGCTTATAGTGATTCGGCGGTGATTCATTATTTTTTGGCACCACCCTCAAAGTTTGAGATTCTCAGACGCTATTTATTACCACCGTATGAAGAAGAAGACCGTAAACTCCTGCCCTATCTTACTTATACTAACGATGATATTATTGACACAGTCAGTTCTTATTATATAAGTATAAATGATTCGACTTTTCCTTTTACTGTTCTTTTTTCCGATTCGGTGCAAATAATTCGCTATGCCCCCGGTAAAGGTTATTTTTCCATTTTTCAACCGCAGGGGGTAGAAGCCTTAGCGGTCGGAGCAAAAGGAGACTGGTATAAAATCCGACTTTCTCAAACTCAATTCGCTTGGGTTAACAAAAAGTCGGTGAAAAAACTCCCCCACGGAATCCTTCCGCCTACCTCATATTTATCTACCATTCGTTATTATAATGCAAATGACAAAGTCACTTTTGAATTTCCTTTGTCGGGGAAACATCCTTTTCGCATTATCGAGGACGACCAACGCCATATCCGTATTCAGCTCTTCGGAGTAATTTCCAATACCGATTGGATTAGATACGATTTCTCGGACTCGTTGATTAATCTTGCCCGCTGGTCACAACCCGAAGAAAACTTATACGAATTGAATTTGAAACTGAACCAAAATATCTGGGGTTATGATACTTACTATCAAGGGAATAATTTTTATTTTCAAATCAATAAACCTCCAAAAAATTTAAAAAAAATTAAAGGGAAAATTATTGTTATCGACCCGGGACATTCCAGCGACCCGGGAGCAATCGGTCCCACCGGTTTGAGGGAAGCCGATGCTAATTTGGGCATAGCTTTAGCTTTGAGAGATAAATTAGTTTCCAAAGGCGCTAAAGTGCTGATGACGCGCAGTGATACCGGCAATGTTCCCTTATATGACCGGCCGGCGATAGCCAAAGCCAGTAATGCCGATTTGTTTATTTCTATTCATAATAATGCCTTGCCGGATGGGATTAATCCTTTTGTCAATAACGGCACATCGACATATTATTATCACCCTCATTCTCTCTTGCTCGCTCGAGCTATTCAAGGGGAATTAACCAAGACTTTAAAATTGGGCGACTACGGCTTGTATCACGGTAACTTAGCTGTTGACCGCCCTACTCAATATCCGGCTGTCTTGGTGGAATGCGACTTTATCATTCTTCCGCAACAGGAAGCTTTGTTAAGGATAGATAAATTCCGTAAAAAAATTGCCAAGGGTATTGTCAAAGGTATTGAAAAGTTTCTCAAAGATTTTGATCGCAACAAATAGTTCTTTCCCTACTCAATATCACCAAAAAATACCCCCGCCAGGAATCGAACCTGGATCTCCGGCTCCGGAGGCCAACGCGCTATCCATTACACCACGGGGGCAAAAAATATGTATCTTAGCTTTGGTTTTTAAATATTAAAGAAATAACATTAAAAAGCAATAGTTAATATTTGACGGTTTTAAGCTTCAAAATCCGTTAATAAATAATTATTAATTTGATTTGAATTTAAAAATGCCTATTTTAGTTAATTATTTTAAATAAGCGCATTAACCAATAATACATAAAAAGGAAAAACAGATGCGGTGGTCACAAACATATATCCCTACTTTAAGAGAAAAGCAATCGGAAGCGGAACTTGTCTCACATCAACTACTTTTACGAGGGGGGTACATACGGAAATTATCATCCGGTATATATCTCTATTTGCCATTGATGCAAAGAGTGATTCATAAATTTTCCAACATTGTCCGTGAAGAAATGAATCGTGCCGGTGCTTTGGAAATAACCATGTCAGTTTTGTGTCCCGCGGAAATATGGCAGGAATCGGGAAGATATAATACCGTCGGGAAAGAACAAATGCGTTTGACCGACCGCCATAATCATGAAATGGTACTGTGTGGTACTCACGAGGAAACCGTGACCACCCTTATTCGGGGAGAAATTAAAAGCTATCGACAACTCCCTTTAAATTTGTATCAAATACAGGTTAAATTTCGCGATGAAATCCGTCCTCGTTTCGGTCTTATGCGCGGTCGTGAGTTTATCATGAAAGATGCTTATTCCTTTGACGCCACCGAAGAGTCTTTTAAGGAGTCATATCAAAAGATGGTCGACGCTTATTTTAGAATTTTCAATCGTGCCGGCTTGGATGTCGTTAAGGTGGAATCGGATACGGGGGCGATGGGAGGCAAAGCCGCTCATGAATTTATGTTTTTAGTGGACACCAATGCCGGCGAAGAAACGATTCTTATCTGTCAAAAATGCGGTTACTCGGCCAATGTGGAAAAGGCAATCTTTAGAGATTTGGAAAAACCTGCTGCTGAAAATGAACTAAAAGAGATGGAAACGGTCGATACCCCCAACGCCTCTTCCATTGAAGAAGTAACGGCTTTTCTTAAAGTTGATAGCCGCAAGTTAGTAAAAACCCTTTTGTATATTGCCGATGATAAACCGATTGCGGCTTTGGTGCGGGGGGATAGGGAAGTAAATGAAATAAAGCTCAAAAATAGTATCAATGCTATTGAACTGCGCATGGCAACACCGGAGGAGATTGAACAACACACCGGTGCTCCGGTGGGCTTTTCAGGACCGGTAGGGTTAAAAAACATTCCCATTATTACTGATTCGTTAATTATGGATTTAAAAAACTTTGTCGTGGGAGCCAATGCTTTTGAAAAACATTTAGTTAATGTCAATATGAAAAGAGATTTTCAACCTACAAAAGTGGTCGATATTACCCTTGCCGAAGCTGACGATGGTTGTCCGCATTGTGGGAACAAATTGATAGCCCAAAAAGGTATCGAAGTCGGTAATACTTTTATGTTGGGAACCAAATACTCCGAAGCCTTGGGAGCTAAGTTCTTGGATGACCAAGGAGAGGAACATCCCATTATTATGGGTTCCTACGGTATTGGCATAACCCGTACTCCGCAAGCGGCTTTGGAAAAATATTATGACGAAAAAGGTATAATCTGGCCTAAAAATATTGCCCCTTATCTTGTCGAACTTATTCCTATTAGTATGGACAATTCTAATCAAGTAGAAACAGCCGATAAAATATACAAAATGCTGATAGAAGCCAATATAGATGTCCTTTACGATGATCGTCACGAAAGAGCTGGGGTAAAATTTAACGATGCCGATTTGGTGGGGATTCCCATAAGAATAACCATCGGAGACAAGTCATTGAAACAAGGCAAGATAGAGATAAAGGCTCGCTGTGAAAAAGAGTTTTCTCTTGTTGATGTGGATAATACCTTAGAGGCGGTAAAACAATTGACAAAAAAAATAAAGTAATAATAAAAGTTTGCTTTTTTATATTTTTTTATTATTTTTATAGGCTTGAGTGGGTTAGTACCCACTCTTTGATTTATAAGAGTTTGTTGTAAATGACGTTAACTGATTTAAAAGAAGAAATTGCTGATTTGCTAAAAGAACCTTTAAAAGAAAAAGGATACGAAATAGCTGAAATTGTTCTTTCAAAATATAAAAGCAAATCAACCTTAAAAGTGTTTGTTTATTCTCAAAATGGTGTTACCATAGATGGTTGTGCTTATCTATCAAGATTTATTGGTGATATTATTGAGGGAACAGATTTATTTGAATCCGGTTATACATTAGAAGTATCATCACCCGGACTTGAGCGCCCTTTAAAGACAGCATTGGATTTTCAGTACCGTATTGGAGAAAAAGTAAAGATTGAGTATATTGATGATACGATGAAAAAAGTAACGGCAGAAATAAAAAGTGCTAATGATGACGAAGTAATATTTCACAATGATAATGGTGATTTTACCGTTGCATTAGATAAAATTAAAAAAGCAAAAATAATTTTTTAATGGAGAAAATAAGTAATGGCGTTTGATATGATCGAAGCAATGACGCTTATTGCACGAGAAAAAAATATCGAATTCGACGCCGTCGTTGAAACGTTGGAAGAAAGTCTCTTGGCGGCTGCTAAGAAGAAATATGATTATACGGATAATATTAGTTTTAAGTTCGACCGCAAGAATAATGAGCTGTTGATGATCGCTACGAAAAAAGTTGTCAAAGAAGTTGCTGATAAGAATATGGAAATTTCATTGAAAGATGCTCAAGAAATTGACCCCGAAGCCGAGCTTGATGATGAAATCGACATCTATATCGATTATGAAGCGGAGTTTGGACGTAATGCCATTATGACCGCCAAACAAATTTTAATCCAGAAAGTACGTGAGGCGGAACGTAATCGTATTTACGACGAATATATTGATAAAGTCGGCACTCTTGTTTCTGGTGTGGTACAACAAATTGACAAAGGCAATGTTATTGTCAATTTAGGTCGGGGAGAAGGTGTCTTACCGATTAAAGAGCAAATTCCCCGAGAGAAGTTTCGTCAGGGAGACCGTATTCGGGCTTATATTCTCGATGTTCAGCAATCTTTGAAAGGTCCGCAAATCATTCTTTCCCGAGTCAACAATGAGTTTTTAAAAGCTTTGTTTTCTTTGGAAGTACCGGAAATTTATGAGAAGGTTATCGAGATCAAAGCCATTGCCCGTGAGCCGGGAGAACGTGCTAAAATTGCCGTTTACTCTTCTGATGATCGTATCGACCCCGTGGGTGCCTGTGTCGGCATAAAAGGCGTTCGCGTACAATCAATTGTGCGTGAGCTGAATAATGAGCGCATCGATATCGTTCCTTATGCTTCCAATTCTGAAATTTTCGTCACCCGATCTTTGGCTCCGGCAAAAGTTATTCACATAGATGTTTTTGAAGACGAACAAAAAATGACCGTTGCCGTAGAAGATGAAAAGCTCTCTTTGGCTATCGGTAAAAACGGACAGAATGCTCGCTTGGCTTCAAAATTGACCGGTTGGAAAGTGAATATAATATCCGAGTCGGAATATGATGAGGCTAAAAAACATGAAGCGGAGATGTTGGTGCCTGTCGTGCAATTAGAGGGTGTGGGAACTAAAATTCAGGAACGGCTTATTGAAGCGGATATAAGTTCTGTACAAAGATTAGCCAGCAGCTCCGTAGAAACATTGATTAAAATTGAAGGACTGGGTAAAAAAACCGCCGAAGCTTTAATTGAAAAAGCTAAAAAATTCGTTGACGAGCTTGAGGAAAAATATCGACAAAAAGAAAAACAAAAGGCAAAAGAAGAAGGTCATGATAAACAGTCCGAAAAGTTGAAAGAGGAAGATGTTTTTGTTGATGATAAAGACTATGTTACCGAAGAAGATGAAATCCAACAAGTAACGGCACCGGATTTTGAAGACTTAGAAGAAGATGATGATTAAAATTTTATTTTCATTAGAAAAATAAATTAAATGAGAGGATGTGCATTCTAAATGGCTAATAAAAGAATATATGAATTAGCAAAAGAATATAAAATTTCCTCTAATGCTATGTTGACTATTTTAAAAAAGCATGGATTCCAACCGAAGTCTCATATGTCAGTCGCTACCGATGGTATGATAAATGCTATACATAACAAATTTACTCGTGAGAAACAGGAAGCCAAAAAGGAAATGGAGCATCAAGAGCAAATCAAAGCCGCAGTTCAACGAAAAGCAAAGGGCGAAGAACAAAAATCGGACGAAAAAATATCCATTGCTGGTCTGGTGAAAAAATATGAAAAGAAACAAAGAAAAAAAGAAAAACGTAAAAGGAAAAACAGAAAAATAGTTGACAAAACAGCTGTTGCCAAAAGTTTCAAAACAACCATGGCCACCCTTGCCACAGGAAAACATAAGAAAAAATATAAACGGGTGGCTCAATCAAAAGAGACCGGCGAAGATATTTTCATAAATATAATCGAAGTAAATGAGTTTATAACCGTAATGGAACTGGCTAAATTAATGGAATGTAAGCCGGCAGAAATTATTGCCAAGCTCTTTGAATTAGGGATGATAGCTACCATCAATCAACGGCTCGATATGGATACCATTGAAATGATAGCTGACGAATTTGGCTTTGAAGTCAAACAAGTGGCAGAGATTGGAGAAGAAGCCAAAGAAGTCGAACAAGAAGAGCATCTTACCAAACGGGCTCCGGTTGTCACTGTTATGGGTCATGTAGACCATGGTAAAACTTCTCTTTTAGATTATATACGTAAAACAAATGTCGTTTCCGGTGAAGCCGGTGCTATTACACAACATATTGGTGCTTATGAGGTAACCTATAAAGGGGAACAAATAACTTTTTTGGATACCCCGGGACACGAAGCTTTCACTGCTATGAGGGCAAGAGGTACCCAAATTACCGATATCGTTGTCTTGGTTATTGCTGCCGAAGATGGAGTCAGACCGCAAACCATAGAAGCCATTAACCATGCTCGTGCCGCCAATGTTTCTATTATTGTGGCTATAAACAAAATTGACAAACCCAATGCCAACCCCGATAATGTTCGTCAACAACTGTCGAAACTGAATCTTGTTAGCGAAGAATGGGGAGGAGATACTATTATCGTTGAAGTATCCGCTAAAAAGGGTATCGGTATTGAAAAATTGTTGGAAATGATTTTAATACAATCTGAAATGATGAACTTAGTTGCCGATCCGGAGATTCGTGGTCAAGGTGTCGTTGTTGATGGCGAACTTGAAAAAGGAAGAGGACCGGTAGTAACTGTTTTGATTCAAAAAGGAACTTGCAAAGTGGGCGACCCCATTGTTGCGGGAATTCATTACGGTCATGTTCGTTCTATTAATAACGATAGAAAAGAAAACTTATTATCCATCGGTCCTTCTACTCCCGCTCAAATAACCGGCTTAAGTGGTGTCCCTCAAGCGGGGGACTCATTTATCGTAGTTAAAAACGATCAGGAAGCTAAAGAAATTAGCCTTAAACGTAGCCAAATCAAAAGAGAACAGGATTTCAGAAAAAAACGTGTTAGTATATCTCTGGATCAAATATTCGAGCGTATCAAAGAAGGCCAAATCAAAGAACTTCACTTAATAATTAAAGGCGATGTTCATGGCTCTGTCGAGGTGCTTTCGGAAACTTTGCTGAAAATTGCTAATGAAGAAGTCAAAACCGCAATTATCCATCAAGCTGTGGGAGCAATTACAGAATCCGATGTGTTGTTGGCTAATGCTTCCGGTGCTATCATTATTGGTTTTAATGTGTCTGTCGACAGTCGCGCCCGTGAACTCGCCAAAAAAGAAAAAGTCGATATCCGATTATATGATATTATTTATGAGGCGGAAAGCGATATTAAAAAAGCTCTGGAGGGAATGTTATCACCTGATGTGAAAGAAAAATTCGTAGGTTTGGCTGAAGTAAGGGATGTCTTTAAAATACCCAAAATAGGTGCTATTGCCGGATGTTATATTAAGGAAGGTCGTTTTAATCGAAACGATACTGTCCGTCTTATTCGCAACGGGAAAATAATTTATACCGGTCGTATGAGCTCTTTGAAACGTTTCAAAGAAGATGCTCGCGAAGTTAAAGAAGGCTTTGAATGCGGAATTGGGCTCGAGAGATTCAACGATCCCAAAGTTGGTGATATTATTGAAGCAATAGAGTTGATTGAAGTTGCTAAAACATTGAATTAGAAGGTCTTTGGTTACAGTTATATTGACAATTCAGCTGACTCTTCCAGGGGTTAATTCATTGAAAGAAAAAAGACATATTATTAAATCGCTCATCACACATATAAGAAATAGCTTTAATGTTTCAGTTGCGGAAGTAGCCGAGAATGATATTTTGAGAAGAACCACCATGGGAATAGCTGTCGTATCCAACAACAACAGTTTTGGTCATCGGGTGGTATCAAAAGTGGTAAATTTGATAGAAAAAAATCCGGAAATAATTATTTTGGATTACCAAACGGAAAGTTATTAGGAATGAAACAATACAAACGTTCCAGCAGAATCGGCGAACAAATCCTAAGAGATATTTCTAAGCTTTTGGGAAATGAATTAATTTTTAATAACGCCATAATGGTAACTTTCACTCATGTTAAAGTAAGTGATGACTTGAGGTATGCTACTGTTTATTATTCTTGTTTAGGTGAAGAAAAAGAACGCAATTCGGTTAAAAATTTTTTAGAACATGAAAAGAAAAAAATAAGATTTCTCGTTGGTAAAAATTTAAAAATACATCATATCCCCGAGTTTTCTTTTAAATTTGATTCTTCTATTGAAGAAGGTATAAGGATTGAAAAATTATTAAATGAAATCAAAGCTGATTCAAAAAGATAATTTTATTGTCAACGGTGCCAATCCACCTGTTTTGGAAATTAATAATATTTTGGATAACAGCCAAAGTGTATTGGTGGTTTCACATATTGACCCCGATGGTGACGCCCTTGGCACGCAGTTGGCTTTTGCCGCTTATTTAAAATATCTCAATAAAAATGTTTATTTGATTAGAGATGATATTGTTCCTGAAAAATACAAGTTCCTCCATGGAATTAATAACATTCCTCACATAAGCACTTTACCGGAGACTATTTCCATAGACGCTGCTGTCATTTTGGAATGTCCCAATATTCAAAGAGTGGGGGAAAGTCATAAATATTTAAACGGCGATATCCAAATAATAAATATTGACCATCACCGCGATAATGAACTGTTCGGAAAAGTAAACTGGATTAATATTAAAGCATCTTCCGTGGGAGAAATGGTCTATGAATATTTTGAAGATATTGATTTTAAAGTAGATAAATATATAGCCGAACAACTTTATACCGCGATAATGACCGACAGCGGTCGATTTCGCTTTAATACTACTTCTCCGCGGACAATGGAAATCGCCGGAAAATTGATTGCCGCCGGAGCATCTCCTCAAAAAATTTGTGACTTACTATACTATAACTTCCAACTCTCGACTATTAGGCTTATCGGAAAAGTGCTTAACACCATTGAGTACCACCACAAAAATCGGATTTGTTTTTTGACGTTAACTAAAGAAATGTTAAAAAACACAAATGCCCATGAATCGGAGTCTGATGGTATCGTTGATTATACTCTTTATAATACCGGTGTCAAAGTAGGAGCTTTGCTCAAAGAAATATCAATCGCTCGAACAAAAGTGTCTTTACGCTCCAAAGACGGTATTAATGTTTCTCTTATCGCGACCCATTTCGGAGGGGGTGGTCATTATAACGCTTCCGGCTGTATAATTAATCAACCTCTCGAAAAAGCGAAAGAAGAATTGCTCAGAAAATTAAACGAGGTAATCGATGAACAAGGAATATAACGCTTATAATGGCATACTCCTTTTTGATAAGCCCGCTGGTATAACCAGCCATGATGTCGTTTTACTACAAATTAGAAGGATTATCAATCAACGAAGAGTTGGTCATACGGGAACGCTGGATAAAAGAGCAACCGGTTTAATAGTTATTTGTTTGGGGAAAGCCACGAAGATGTCCCGCTTTATAACGGATTTAGAAAAAGTTTATGAAGCGGAAATTTATTTGGGACGTAAATCAAAAACTTACGATAGTGAAGGTGTTTTTGTCGATCAACCTCCTATTAAAATTCCTGATTTGACAGAAAGGGAATTTAAAGATATTTTATCCGAGTTTACAGGCATTATAAAACAAAAAGTACCTGTTTATTCGGCGGTAAGAGTGGGAGGACAACATTTGTATAAATACGCTCGTAAAGGGATTGATGTTGAGCCACCGGAAAGAGAAGTGGAAATCAAACAAATAGAATTCTTAGATTATAAAAAACCGTTTCTTACCATTAAAGTGTCATGTTCCAAAGGAACTTATGTGCGAGCGATTGCCAACGACCTTGGTAATCGCTTGGGATGCGGAGGATATCTTTCGCATTTAAGGCGTCTTTCCGTTGGTAACTTAACCTTGGAGGAAGCTTTAACTTTTGACCATATACGAACTTACCATCAAAATAATGTTTTAATCAAAAAACTTATTCCTTATCATAAGGTACTCAACTTTGGGGCTTTAAAGGTAACGGAAAGTTTCGAAAAATATGTTCTTTCCGGGAAAGAAGTAAAACGAAAGTATATAATTGAATGGGAAGGAAATTTTAAACCGGGTGACAAGATATTTTTAAAGAATTCCCAAGGTGAAGTTTTAGCGGTTGGACAAGCTGAGGTCTCTTCGGAAGAAATTGATAATAACGATAGTAAATTATTTAGTTATTTAAGAGTGTTGAATTGAGTGTTAAATTTATTAAAGGAATTGATAATTATCAAACTAATGCCGACAAATCAGCGGTAGTGACCATCGGAACTTTTGATGGTATCCATCGAGGGCATCAGGAAATATTGAAAAGAGTGGTTGAAACCGGTGAGCATTATAATCTGGAAGCGGTATTGGTTACCTTTCATCCTCATCCTAAGGTACTTGTTAATCCCGATCATATTCCTTTGCTTTTAACAACTCTCGAAGAAAAGAGGAAATTTATCCCGCATTTTTTTCAAGGAAATGTTTTAATTCTTGATTTCGATGATAACTTGAAAGAACTTTCAGGGGAAGAATTCGTCAGAGAAATTCTTATCAAAATAATAAACGCTAAAAAAGTCATCGTCGGTTATGATCATGCCTTTGGGAAAAACAGAAGCGGCAATATTGATATGTTGAAAAATTTAGGTGATAAATATGATTTCGAGGTAGAAGTGATAGGACCTTTTATGTATCAAAAACAGGCGATATCATCATCTCGAATCAGAGAAGCAATGCTAAACAATCAATACGAAGATGCTATAAAAATGCTGGGACATGATTATGCCATATATGGTAAGGTGGAACGAGGAATCGGATTAGGGCGCCGTCTTGGTTATCCCACTGCGAATGTTCGTTATGGACTAAGAAAACTTCTTCCTCGTGAAGGTGTTTATGCTTGCTGGGCACAAATTGGTAACGAAGATAAAGAGGGAATGATGTTTATAGGCAAAAATCATTTTAACCCTCAAGAATGTATTACCGTTGAAGCCAACCTTTTTGATTTTGATCGCGACATATATGGTGAAGAAATTTTTGTTTACCCCACGCATTATATTCGCAAAAATCGAAAATTTAAAACCATCGATCAATTGGTAAAACAAATTGAATTAGACAAAAAAAACATTTTAGAAATTATCGAAAAGGAGAAAAGAAATGTCAACCAACAAAGAGCAGAAAGCTCAAATTATCTCTAACTACCGGCTACATGAGACTGACACCGGTTCACCTGAGGTTCAGATAGCTCTTTTAACGGACAGAATAACCTATTTAACAGAGCATTTGAAAGTACACAAAAAAGATTTTCACAGCCGTTTGGGATTATTGAAACTGGTCGGCCAACGCCGCCGTTTACTGAATTATTTGAAAGATAACGATATTGATAGTTATCGCCAACTCATTACTAATCTCGGACTAAGACGTTAAGGAAGAAAAAACATATGTCACATAAAATAGAATTTGAGCTTGGCGGTCGCCAAATGATTATTGAAAGTGGTCTATTGGCCAACCAAGCAAACGGTGCTGTTACCGTTCAATATGGTGATTCAATGGTGATATCCACCGTATGCGCTTCCAAAGAACCCAAACTCGGTTTCGACTTTTTCCCTTTGACTGTTGAGTATCGGGAAAAATCTTACGCCGCGGGAAAAATTCCCGGTGGGTTTTTTAAGCGCGAAGGACGCCCCTCGGAAAAAGAAATTCTTTCCGCCCGCATTATTGACCGTACTATTCGTCCCCTTTTTCCCGATGACTTTAAAGGAGAAACGCAGTGTATCAATTATGTCGTTTCTCATGACCAACAAAATGACACTGACATTATTGCTCTTAATGGCACCTCTGCGGCTCTTGCCGTATCTGATGTTCCTTTCGAAAAGATTGTCGCCGGTGTTAAAGTAGGTCGTATTGACGGCAACTTGGTTATCAATCCTACTATCGAGGAAATGGAAAATAGTGATATATATATCACTATTTCGGGGTCCAAAGATGCTATTACTATGGTTGAAGGTGGCGGTCGAGAGGTTCCGGAAAGTGATTTAGTAGATGCTTTGACGTTTGGACACGAACACATTAAAACCATTGTCGAAAAGATTGAAGAACTTAAAGCGTTATGTTCCAAACCTAAATTTGAATATACACCGGTCGTAATTGATGAAACCCTTAAAAATCGGGTAGTGGAATTGATTGGTGATCGTCTGAAAGAATACAACCATATCGCCGATAAAGATACTCGTCGCTCTAAAAAAGAAGAACTGCAAAAAGAAATCCAAGAAGCTTTGGCAGAAGAGTTTGAAGAATGCGAAGGAGATATTAAATCCATAATTCATGACCAAGACGCTCAAATAATGCGCAATATGATTGTGAACGAAAACATTCGTATCGACGGTCGGCAACCGGAT
The DNA here is from genome assembly GCA_013151855.1 of FCB group bacterium. GTDB lineage: Bacteria > Zixibacteria > MSB-5A5 > GN15 > FEB-12 > JAADHM01. Next base: position 13,896 of record JAADHM010000043.1, read on the forward strand.
GACATTAGGTCTATTAAATGCCACGTAGGGTTTCTTCCACGGGCGCACGGTTCCAGTATTTTTACCCGCGGTCAAACACAGGCATTGGTTGCCGTCACCTTGGGCACCAAGATTGATGAACAGCGTCTTGATGAATTGGAAGGCGAATCGACAAAAAGTTATATGCTCCATTACAATTTCCCTCCTTTCAGTACCGGTGAAACGAAACCGATTCGCGGCACCAGCCGCCGTGAAATCGGACATGGTGCTTTAGCCGAAAGAGCTCTTTTCCCGGTCATCCCCTTGGAAACGAGTTTTCCTTATACGATACGCATCGTGTCCGACATCATGGAATCAAACGGCTCTTCTTCTATGGCTTCCGTTTGCGGTGGTTCTTTGTCTCTTATGGATGCTGGTGTACCCATCAAAACGGCCGTTGCCGGTATTGCCATGGGACTTATCAAAGAAGATGACAAGGTAATTATTCTCACCGATATTCTCGGTGATGAAGACCATTTTGGAGATATGGATTTCAAAGTTACCGGCACCAATGAAGGCATCACGGCAATCCAAATGGACATTAAAATTACCGGTTTAGATATTGAAACTATGCAACATGCTTTGGAAAAAGCGCATAATGCTCGTTTGAAAATTTTGGACATTATGAATGCTACCATTTCCAAACATCGTGATCACCTTTCCGAATATGCTCCTCGTATTATTACTTTGCAAATTAGTCAATCGAAAATTGGCGATGTGATAGGTCCCGGAGGGAAAACAATCCGTGCTATCATAGAAGAATCGGGAGCGAAAATTGACATTTCCGATGATGGTACCGTTATTATTGCTACTACCGACGCCAAAGGCGGGCAATTGGCCAAAGAACGGATCGAAGCCATTGTGGAAGAAGCGGAAATCGGTAAAACTTATGACGGTGTTGTTCGTCGCGTAACCAATTTCGGAGCTTTTGTGGAGATTATTCCGGGAACCGATGGACTGGTGCATATTTCCGAACTCGATAATAGTCGTGTCAATCGTGTTGAAGATATCTGTCGCGTAGGAGATAGAATTAAAGTCAAAGTGATTGATATCGACCGCGACGGTAAAATACGTTTATCTCGAAAAGTTTTATTGGGCAACCACCACTCGGATTCCGAAAAAAACAGGAAAGTTTAAACATCATCAATGATAAAAAAAAGAAATGTCGCCGATACGGTTCTTTATAATAAAACCGTTTTAAAAAACGGATTGAGAGTGGTTACCGAAAAAATTCCCTCCGTTCATTCCATCAGTATCGGGATTTGGGTTGATGTCGGTTCGCGTAATGAAGATATTGCAGAAAACGGTGTGACGCATCTTATCGAACACATGCTTTTTAAAGGGACCAAGAATCGTTCCGCCAAAGAGATTGCGGCATCTTTGGAATCTATTGGCGGTTCCCTCAATGCTTTTACTTCTAAAGAACACACCTGCTACACAGCTCGTATCCTCGATGAAAACTTGGAAACCGCTATTGATGTTCTCTCCGATATTCTTTGCCATGCTACCTTATCGCCGCGCAATTTAATAAAAGAAAAGAAAGTTGTCTGCGAAGAAATAATCGAAACCAAAGAAACCCCTTCCGATTACATCCATGATATCTTTGCTTCCACCTATTGGGGCGACCATCCTTTGGGGCGTCCCATCTTGGGACAACAGGATAATGTTATCAACATATCTCGAAAACTGATTATCAATTACATAAAAGAAAATTACAAAACTTCTTCTATCGTTGTCGCCGCTTCCGGAGCGGTACCGCATAAAAAATTGGTATCATTGGTAAAAGATAAGTTTTCTTTCCCCGTTGGTCGGGCAAAGCCTTTCACTCCGGCTAAACGAATAACCGCTAACAAACGCACTTTTGTCACTAATGGCAATGATCAAATCCATCTTTGTTTTGGTTATCCGGGGTTAGCTTACTCTTCGAAAGATAAAATGACAGCTTTGGCGCTCCACACCTATTTGGGAGGAGGGATGTCCTCGGTTCTATTTCAAAAAATCAGAGAAGAAAAAGGCTTAGCTTATACGGTTTATACTTTTCTCGATTTTTACCGCGATGCCGGAGTTTTCGGCGCTTATCTTGCCACGGACAAAAAAAACTTACCGCAATGCGTCGCTATTTCTTTAAAAGAATTAGCCAAGTTAAAGAAAAAACGTTTGTCGAGCGATAAAATCGAGAAGGCAAAAGCTCAATTAAAAGGTCATCTTATCTTAGGAATGGAATCGACTTCCGGTCGTATGAGTCGCTTGGCGCGCTCCGAACTGATGTTAGGAAAATATTTGTCGCTAAAAGAGACGTTGAAACAAATCGACAAAGTATCTTCTTCCGGTATATTGAAATTGGCAAATCAATATTTTGATAATTCTCAATTAGCCCTTGCCGTTCTTGGTCCGGCAAATGCAAATATGTTAAAAAATGTTGTCTGATAAAAACTCGGGAGATAAAAAACAAACCAACACCAATGTAAAAACTTTAGTCTTTCATAAATTATTACCAAGATTCTCTTTTGGTTCGACCAATTTTTCACCGCTTCGTTTTGAGAAGCTCTTAATAAAACTTTCCAAAGATGGTTATTCTTTTACATCTTTGGATAAAATATCATCCACGCATGACCAAAAGACACTTCTCATAACCTTTGATGATGGCTATCAACATTTACAAAAATATTTACCTTCCTTAATGGAGAAATATCACTTTCGACCGCTTATCTTTATTTCCAGCTATTATATAGGTAAGAACAATAAATGGGATTACAGTTACCTTTTTCAAAATACCCCACACTTGAATAGAGAAGATATAAAATATCTTTCGGAATTGGGGGCAGACTTTGGCAGTCATGGTCATCATCATCGTTCTTTAACAAAATTGTCATTGTCATCTCTTGGGGAAGAGTTGAGAGTATCAAAGGATATAATAGAAAACATAACAAAAAAAGAAGTCATCTCCATCAGTTATCCTTTTGGTCGATTTAACCAACAGGTTATGGAAAATGTAAAAGAAGCCGGTTATCACTTTGGTTTTACGATGAATTTCCCTACTTTAAATGACAATCAACTGAGCATAGGCCGTTACGCAATTTATGGCTACGACACTTTATTCACTATCAATCAGAAATTGTCACATGGTTTTCTATATCCTTTGGAAAAATTCAAAGCACGTTTTACCAATAAACTTTCTAATGGGACGTTATTATATAAACGGCTTACCCGATATAATGAGACCGACAAAAAGTTATAAATCCAATTTTACCGTGTAAAAATCTTGCGTTTTCTTTGTATTTTGATAATATTTCAACTTAATTAATTGCTAACAGGATATGTAAATATGAAAATATATTTAGGACATTATAATTTCAAAGAAATTGAAAAGAAATGGCAAGAATACTGGGAAAAAACAAAAATATATCAAGCTGTCGATAATCCCCGAAAAGACAACAAATTTTATCTCTTGGTTATGTTCGCCTATCCATCGGGTGATATTCACATGGGGCATTTCCGCAATTATATCATCGGCGACGCCATTGCTCGCCAACAGATGATTGCCGGCAAAGATGTGTTGCATCCCTTTGGGTGGGACGCTTTCGGTCTTCCCGCCGAAAGAGCCGCTATTCAACGAAAGATACATCCTCAGGAATGGACGTTAAAAAATATAAGTGTTTCTCGTTCTACTTTGCAAAAAGTCGGTATTTCTTTTGATTGGTCGCGAGAAGTCACTTCCTGCCTGCCCGATTATTATAAATGGACGCAATGGATGTTTATCCAGCTTTACAAAAAAGGTCTGGCATATCGGAAACGAGGATATATCAACTGGTGTCCGGAAGATAAAACCGTTCTTGCCAATGAACAGGTAAAAGACGGTAAATGTGAACGTTGCGGCACGCCGGTAATCAAGAAGAACCAAGAGCAGTGGTATTTCAAAATTACCGCTTATGCCGACCGTCTTATTGATGATTTGGACAATCTCCCCGAATGGCCTGATAATGTCAAAACCATGCAAAAAGAATGGATCGGGCGCTCATACGGGGCTGAAGTTGATTTTATTATCGAAGATACGGGTGAGAAACTACCGGTTTTTACCACTCGTCCCGATACTATTTTTGGCGTCACCTTTATGGCCATAGCCCCCGAAGCGGAGATTCTCAATCATCTTCATTTGGAAGGCGAATTTAAAGAAAAAGTTGAACGATATAAACAAAAAGCAATGGCACGTTCCGAGATTGAACGCACCGCTCTTACCGAAGAAAAGGATGGCGTTTTTACCGGAAAATACGCCATCAATCCCTTTAACAACGAAAAAGTTCAGCTTTGGGTAGCCGATTATGTCTTAGCCGGTTATGGTACGGGTGCTGTTATGGCCGTTCCCGCGCATGACACCCGCGATTTTGCTTTTGCCAAAAAATACGGTATTCCCATTAAAGTAGTGATTCATCCCGATGAAAACAGTTCCTTGAATAGCAACGAGATGAGTGATGCCTATACCGATTATGGTCCTATGGTTAACTCCGGACAATTTAACGGCTTAAAGGGCAAAGAAGCAATCGAAAAAGTAACCGAATATGCTCATCAAAATGGTTTTGGCCGTCAAAAAGTTAATTATAAACTAAAAGATTGGTCAATTTCACGACAACGTTATTGGGGTTGCCCGATTCCCATAATACATTGTGACAAATGTGGTGTTATCCCTGTACCGGAAAATGATTTGCCCGTTGTGTTGCCCAAAGTCGAAAATTATATACCCAGAGGTCGCTCTCCTTTGGAAGATGCTCCGGAATTTATAAATGCAACCTGTCCTCAGTGTGGGGGAGAGGCAAAGAGAGACCCCGACACGATGGATACTTTCGTTTGTTCCTCTTGGTACTATTTAAGATACACCGACCCTAAAAATGACAAAGCACCATTCGATAAAAGCAAAGCAAGTAATTGGATGCCCATAGACCTTTATATCGGCGGTATTACGCATGCTACCGGGCATTTGATATATTTCAGATTTTTTCATAAATTCCTTAAAGATATCGGATGGGTTGATACTCCAGAACCGGCATTGCGGCTTTTTAATCATGGTATGGTGCTTGATGCCAAGGGTGAAGTAATGTCAAAATCAAAAGGTAATGTTATCTCACCGATTACATTAATGGATGAGCATGGTGTCGATGTTACCCGTTTGGCAATGTATTTTACTGCTCCATCGGACAAAGAAGTTCTCTGGAGTAATGATTCGTTAACCGGTGTTGAAAAATTTGCCCTAAATAAGTTTTATCCGCTTATAAAAAAATACTGCCAGACAAAACCTAACTTAAAGCAATACTTTAACCGTAAAGATTTGACAGAAGCGGAATGGAAACTTTATGTTAAGCTAAACCAAACCATACAAAAAGTTTCCGACTCTTTTGATAAGCTTCAATTCAATACGGCTATTGCCGCCTTAATGGAATTGGTCAGAGATTATGATACCACAGACATAAAAAACGATAATTTCAATGATTATCTAATCCTGAAAGCAATCAAATTAGCAGCACCGATGATTCCTCATATGGCCGAAGAAATGTGGCGGAAAGCTGGTTTCACGGATTCCATTTTCAAAAAAACCGGCTGGCCTAATTATGACCCTAAAGCAATAGTTGAAGATGAAATAGAAATTGCTGTTCAGATAAATGGTAAATTGCGTGATACGATTAAAGTTGCTGTTGATGCCAACCAAAATGAAGTAGAAACAATAGCTCTTAATTCTAAAAGAGTACAATCATTTATAGCAGAAAAGCAGATAATAAAAAAGATATTCGTAAAAGGCAGAATCCTGAATTTAGTTGTAAAATGAGATTATAATTTATAAATCAAAAAAACGAATATTAAAAGTTAACATAATATATATTATGAGACGTTATTGATTATATGAAGCTGTCAATTATCATTCCCGTATATAATGAATTCTCCACTATTGAAGAAATCGTTAATCGTGTCAACTCTTCCCCTATCTATGATAAAGAAATCATTTTGGTTGATGATTATTCTACCGACGGCACCAGAGAATTAATCGAAAATAAACTTAAAGACAAAGTTAGTCAAATTATTTTACAACCTAAAAACTTTGGTAAAGGTTACGCTCTTAAAACCGGCATTAAACATGCCACCGGCGATATTATTATCATTCAAGATGCCGATTTGGAATATGATCCCAATGAATACCCTGCCGTTATCGAGCCCATCATTCAAGGAAGAGCCGATGTCGTTTATGGCTCGCGTTTTATAGGTAGCGGTCCGCACCGAGTAGTTTATTTTTGGCATTATATCGGGAACAAACTGTTGACTCTTTTATCAAACATGCTTACCAATATAAACTTAACGGATATGGAGACATGTTATAAAGCATTTAACCGTGATTTAATACAATCTATTGATATTGAGGAAAATCGATTTGGATTTGAACCGGAAATTACCGCTAAAATCGCCAAAAGAAAAGCTCGTATTTATGAAATCGGCATCTCTTATTATGGAAGAACTTATGGCGAAGGCAAAAAAATCAATTGGAAAGATGGTATCAAAGCGGTATGGTGTATTATAAAATATAATCTGTTAAAATAAAAAAGGTTATGCCCAACCTCGGCGCATTAAATCTCGTCTTTGACACTCATAGATTTTACGACTTTTCATAACATCTAAATACCATTCGATATTTAATTTTATTCCTTCTTCAAGTGATACTTCAGGCATATACCCCAACAGCTTTTTTGCCTTGGTAATATCGGCAACAAAGATGGCTATTTCGCCGGTTCTTTTATCGCCGATACGGATTTTTGACTGGGAATTCATATTATCGATAATAATTCGTGCCACATCTATAATACGAATACCTTTCCCGCTGGTTATATTGATTGTCTCAGGAGTTATTTTATCGAACTTTTTTACAATCAAAGTTACCCCTCTGATAGCATCATCGGTATAAGTAAAATCCAGTTTTTTCTCAGCTCCGAAAATATTAATAGTTCTGTTTCTTTTGGCGTAATAAATAAACAACGGCACCGCTCTTTCGGAAACATCATAGCGGCCATAAACATTGGAAAATCTGACAATTACCGGACTTATTCCATAACAATTATGATAAGCATGGATAAGAGATTCGGCGGCGAATTTGGAAGCCGTATAAGGAGATTGTATTTTCGTTACATGAGTGGATGATTCTTTCCTTTTAATGCCTATTTTAGAATCACCGTAAACTTCCCGTGAGGATGCAAACAAAAACCTTTTTACTTCATTTTTTCGAGCATATTCGAGG
>JAADHM010000216.1 GCA_013151855.1 FCB group bacterium
AAAAATTGAAGCTTATAATGGCAGGATTTCTTTTGATGTGACAAACTTCCTTTTTCCCTCAGTACTCCTTAAATACTTATTTATCTGAATAATTAAAGGTTAATCATGTATAACTCATTGTTATGCAATAAAAAAATACGCCATCAGGGACTCGAACCCCGGACCCGCTGATTAAGAGTCAGCTGCTCTACCAACTGAGCTAATGGCGCATTCAAACTTCAATATGTAAACCAAAAACTCTTGAGTTTCGATAAAAAACTAAAATACCAAAACTACAAACGTCTTAACCTGTCACTTCGCTTGTCATTCCCATGAAAACGGGAATCTATTCTTAGATTCCTGCCTGCGCAGGAATGACATTATATAATTTTACTTAGTTGCGGCTGGTCTTGTGAATCTACATCTTTGAGGTTCGTGTGACCTGCCGCTTTATTTGTCATTCCCGTGAAAACGGGAATCTATTCTTAGATTCCTGCTTACGCAGGAATGACGTTTTGTAATTTTTGTCAATCAAAAGCTCTATGCTTTCAACAAAATACCGCTCGGTAACCGAAAATAAATACACTAAAAGAATTACGCAAGCAATTTTCACGGATTTCTATCGGGAAAAACAGCAGTTTGAAACCTCCAAGTCCCCCTCAAAATGAAAATATCAAAACGACTCAAATATACCAATACCAAAATATTTGTCTATCAAGGAACCTTTTAATATACATATTGTTGAGTTATTAAGTAGACTATTGAAGTCTATAAACCAAATTAAAGGAGAAATAAATGGCTTATACTTTACCATCGTTACCATACGCTTATAATGCCCTTGAACCTTATATCGATAAAGAAACTATGACCATCCATCATACCAAGCATCATCAGGCTTATCTTAATAAACTCAATGCTATTCTTGAAATGCATGCTGATTTACAAACAAAACCCGCCGAGGAATTACTGATGGATTTAAACAGTATCCCCGAAAATATCCGCACTGCTGTTCGCAACCACGGCGGCGGATTTGTCAATCATAGTTTTTTCTGGCAGATTCTAAAAAAAGATGTCGTTTTCAAAGGAGAAATTGCCGAGGCAATCAAGGCCAAATTCGGCAGTTTCGACCATTTCAAAGAACAGTTTATCAATACTGCCGGAGGTCAGTTCGGCAGCGGTTGGGGCTGGTTAGCAGTCAACAACGGCGAACTGGAAATAATAAGCACCCCCAATCAAGACTCACCCCTATCGGCAGGGAAAAAACCGATTTTAAGTGTTGATGTCTGGGAACACGCTTATTATTTAAAATACCAAAACCGTCGCCCGGAATATCTGGAAGCTTTCTTTAACGTCATCAACTGGGAAAAAGTCAACGAACTTTTTTTACAAGCAAAGTGAATTTGGTCATACGCAAATTAAACCGCTTCCTTGACAAGAAGCGGTTTTTTCATTGTGATTTACCGCGATGGGGAACAATACAAATAAATTCAAAATCTTCATCAAAATTATTTTGAAACCGATGCTCAACATTGGCGGGAATAAAGGCAAAATCCCCCCTCATCAATAAAAAAAACCCGCTTTGAAAAATCAAAACGGGTTTAAAAAATAAATCGCCTATCCAATTATGGCGATAGTAAATATCCTATCTGGTGCGACGACGAGTTGTACGACGGCTTTTTGGCTTGCGAGTCATACGACGAGTGGAAGTTGCACGATATGAGCGACTCTTGGAAGGATTACGATGAGTGGTTTTCCGACGAGAAGTCGGACGGGTGGTTTTGCCAAAGTTTCTGTTTTTTCTGAAAGCATTGGCCGGACCAACCTGCCCTCTCCAAACAGACGGATTAGCTTTATGCAAACTAAGATCGACCGCTTTGTAACGAATGGAATAAACGGTACGTCCTAATTGCCGAGCGACCCAAGACGTTTCGAACTTCCGATAATACTTGCGCATAAACGCGATTTCTTCCCTGCTCCATTGACGGGCAACTTTGCGGCTTGAGCGTCTCTGGGGAGCTCTTGCGCTTCGTCTTGTTCTAGTTTTACGCATAGCCATACTTCACTCCTTATCTAACATGTTAAAGATTACGAACACAGACGATGGCTGTGACTGTGCCCGCCGTTTAAAATTCTTTATATTATCATCGTCCTTTTCTTAAGATACTTAATACCAACTGGTTAAGTTTTTTGAAAAAGTTGTTAAGGAAAAATAAGCTGACTAAAACTTTTTTACCCACAAGAATAAACTATATCATGATATCCATTATTTTTAATCAAAAAATAATCTTATCAGAGAGTATGGCATCATCCCCATTATTAAAAACACAAGCGACCATGTAACAACACGTTACACGAAATAAATCAGATGCTATTTTAGCCGAATAATGTGCGGACAATATCAATTTACGCTAAATTTTTATTTGGTAAATGATAGCATATATCCTTATATATCATTTGAAAACAACTGTATAATTTATTACCATTTGATAGACTTATGGTAAGATTTTACAAAGATTATCGTAACGCATCACCGTAAGTAAAAAATTTTTGATTTTATTTTTTGATGAATCTTTTAAATGATTTTCAGATTGTTAAGATGAACAATAATTGGAATTGATAAATTTTTTAAAATTCCGAAAAGTATATTATGAAACGTGAATACATATTAATCTCATTATTCTTTTTGATCTCGGCAATTTTCTTTTATCTCTTTTATCTGATTATCATTCCTTTTTTTGCACCTATATGTTGGGCCGCCGTATTTGTTATTCTCTTTTTCCCCCTCTATGAAAAAATCTCTGTGAAGCTAAAATCAAGCAGATTAGCGGCGATACTTATGTGCCTTTTAATAATTATTCTCATCGTCGGTCCCATCACTTATCTCTTCACCGCTCTGGTAGCCGAAGCAGCCAATGCCGTAGTCAAAGTAAACGCCATGATGAAAAGCGGCGAGTTGAAAAATATGCTGTCTTTCAATATCCCTTGGATGGAAACCGCCAAACATAATTTATCTCAATACTATGATCTTTCTAAAATAAATATCGATCATCTCATCAAACAAAGTATTGAAAATATTAGTAGTATAATCTTTAATCAAACCAGCTGGCTTATTACCAATGGCACCAAGATGGTTTTTTATTTTATCTTAATGATCTTCAGTATGTACTACTTCTTCAAAGACGGGAAATATATTATTAACAAGATAAAAAGGTTGATGCCCTTAACACCCAATCAGATCAATGTCACCTTTAAACATCTGCGGGAAGTTATTCAGGCGACGATATATGGTGGTATCGTGGTAGCGTTGATACAGGGTTTGTTGGGAGGTATTTTATTTGCTCTTGTCGGTATCCCTTCCGCTGTCTTCTGGGGTGCTGTTATGACTTTCCTTTCTATTTTACCGCTTGTCGGCGCTTTTATAGTCTACATTCCTGCCGGACTAATCCTTATTATCGGCGGTTCTTACATTAAAGGAATACTGGTTATAGCCGCCGGTATTCTTATTATCAGTCAAATTGACAATATTATCCGACCATATTTAATTTCCGGTAAAACTTCCATGCACCCTCTTTTATTGTTTTTCACTATTATGGGAGGAATTTATCTTTTCGGATTATTAGGTGTTGTTTTAGGTCCATTAATTGCCGCTGTTTTTATTACTCTTTTGAAGATTTTTGAATTCAAACTTCACCCGGAAAGTGAAACTGATATTCAAAAAGGACCTGAAGAATAGATCTTTTCCAATTACTCGCTCAACTTGTAAATTTCACAAAATATGTTATATTTAACGGGTTAACGGTGTATAAAGTAATTATGCTTTAATAATAATTAGAATCCGGAAGGCAAATTAAAATGAAAGGTAAACGGGTATTAGTTACCGGTGGCGCTGGTTTTCTGGGCTATCATCTGGCTTTGAATCTGCCTCATCGAGAGGTGGCTTTTTTGGCTCTTAATGATATTGCTCCTTTTATAAAAGAAGAATATGACAAAGATATTTTATTGGTCAATCAAGACGTCCGCGACCCGGAGGGGATGTATCGTCTTATCTGTGATAATAAAATTGATACTATTATCCATACGGCGGCGGCTTTGCCTCTTTGGTCTAAGAAAGAAATCTTTTCCACCAATATCGGCGGCCTGCGCAACACCCTAACCCAAGCACAAAAATGCAAGGTGGAACGATTTATTTTTATCAGTTCCACCGCTGTTTACGGAGTACCGGAAAAACATCCTATCTATGAAGATGACCCTGTTGACGGTGTCGGTGCTTACGGTGAAAGTAAAATTGCCGGTGAGGAAATATGTCGCGAATTCAGAGAAAACGGTATGTGTGTCTCTATCATCCGCCCCAAAACCTTTATCGGTACCGCGCGTCTCGGTGTTTTCCAGATTCTCTACGATTGGGTGGACAGCGGCAAACACATCCCCATTATCGGTAAGGGTAACAACCTCTATCAGCTTTTGGAAGTTACCGATTTAATTGAAGCGATAGCCATGGTTGCTTCGGCACCGACGGACATTGCCAATGACACTTTCAATGTCGGTGCTCAGCTTTATGACAAAGTTAAAGTTGATGTCGGTGCTTTATGTGATTTTGCCGGAAACGGCGCCAAAGTGATGCCCACCCCGGCTTATTTGGTAAAACCGGCCTTAGCCATATTCGAATTCATGAAAATATCTCCGCTATACAAATGGGTCTATGGCACCGCCGATAAAGATTCCTATGTATCCACCGAAAAGATTGAAAAAAAGCTCGGTTGGAAATCCAAATACTCCAATCAAGATGCTTTAATTGAATCTCATAAATGGTATTTGGAGCATAAAGAAGAATTAGCGCACATCAAAACCGGTATTACCCATCGCGTGGGATGGAATCAAGGAATTCTAAAATTATTCAAACGATGGCTTTAGTATGACTAATCTATTTTAATGATAACCAAAAGATGAACAAGAAAAGAGCAGGTATTTATTATACCCGCTCTTTTTCTTATACATAAAAGGAGAAGCAATTATTTTTTGACAATCAAAGACGTTGGTTTCAGATGAATTTTATTATAACTGTCAGACGAAATAATATAATACCAATCGGCGAAACGATTGTTTAAATCGGTACTGATTTTCTTGCCCTTGGCGACATTTTTCTCCCATTGGTCGTGTTTGTCGCCCACCGCTTTATTCTTTTTATCTATATCGGTCCAGAGACTATCGGCTTTTTTCTTGTAATCGGTATTCTTCGGTTTGGGGGGTTCTTTAAAATAATGAGGGTCAAATTTGGCCGAGATAAACAGATACCGATTCTCCGCCGCTTTGGCTTCTTTGTCTTTGGCGGTTTTGCTTTCATTGGCTTCTAACCCCGCTCCGAAAACGACCTCGCCGAAACGAAGCGTATAAACCACGCCTTCATCGGTATGAATCTCCAGCTCCCCTTCATTGGAGAGCAGTTGTCCGTCACGCGTGAAATAAAAACCCTTATTTTGAAGCGATAAGACATCCGCTTGAGAAATTTTCTGTTGAGATTCGTCCTTCTTCAAATTAGCCGAAAGACCCGCCGGTTTGGGACGTACATCGACGATATTCAAACCCACGACCGCTTTGAGCAAATTATCCATTTTAGTCGAATCAATCTTGCGCCCTTTGGCAAAACGACTGGCGACCCACCGGTCTCCTTTGCGTTTTAAAATAAATTCCCCCCGATTATCAACCGATAAAGTTCTTTCATTGATGGAGTAATCTTTGAAAACCACTTTTTCAATTTTATCTTTGGAAAGCTCTAAGAGGTCACGATTTATCCAATCTTGGAAATTAGTGGAAATATCAACATCCATCTTCACGGCATAAATACGGTTCTGTCCGGGTACCCGCACATAGCGAAAACCTCTTTTCCCTTCCACCGGTTTACCGATAATCAAATCAGCCAGGACGACATCGTTTTTGCCCTTGATAGTTACGCGCTGACCTCTTCCCGAAAGACCGGCTGTTTCATCAAGGGGGTCAACAACGCCGCATATTTCCTGATCGGAGACATTATTGGTACGAAACTCATCTTTTCTGATATCAATCACCCCGGCAGCCGTTTTTGCCAAACGGTCTTTGGCATCGGCGGGATAATTATTATGAGAAGGAATGATCCACTTGCCGTCTTGGAAAGTAACTTTAAAAGGATGGGCGCTTCCGGTGGCTTCATCGAAATCTACGACTTCCAAAGTGGTGGCATCGTTGGGATTGGTGAATTCCGGGAAAAACTTTTGTCCCTGATCGGAAAAAGCTTCGGGAGTAATTTTTTTAGGGGAAGCTATCAAAGCGATGATTAGTAGCGCCACGGCGACAGCAGCAAAAATAATTGTCTTTTTGGTTTCTATCATTACTTAGCTCCTTAACCTCCGGGCTGCCATAGCCCCTTCTTTTTCTCGCTTCCTTCTCTTAATAAAAATAAAAACTCCGATAATTAAAACCGGAATAGGAGGAAGCAAAACCGCCAAAGTTTTTATCCTCGTCTGTATGGAACGAACGGAGCTTTCCATCTTTTCTTTACTGGCTTGAATAGTGGCTTCCTTTTTGGCTTCGATATTGGTTTTCAACACCTCAAAACGTCGATTCTCGACTTCCTGAAGATTTTGTGCCATAATTTGTTTGGTTTGTTGGTCAAGGTCGGTGCGGTTGCGTATGCGGGCGACTTTTTCATTCAAAGCGTTTTGAGCGTCTTGCAAGGCCTGTTTCGCTTTGGCTTCGGCATCTTTTTCCTCGTCGGCTGTCTTCTGGACAAACTTTTTGGTTTGCGCTTCCACTCTTTCCAAAGTGCGGTATTTTACCCGCTTTTTCCTCAATCCGATAAAGGAACTATCTCCCGCCAACTCATCGATACAATTTAAAAAGAAAGGCACATTGTCGAAATTGAGATTGGCAAAACCCTGTTTACGCAATTGGAAAAATTGATCGGAAATAAAATCCGCATCGGCAACAATAATCACATCAATATCTTTAGATACTTTCACGGAATCAGAGGTTTTACTGCTGTCAACACCATTGATTTTTGCGGCAAGAATATAGGACTGCCCCGAAGGATAGTGCCTGACATTGGGATTCAAATTATAACCCATACCCAAAAAACCTCTCCGCACCAGTTGATTCCAGTTCAAAATACCGGAAATATTACCGGTACGTAACAGAGGCTGAAAATTAAATTTACTGTTGAGACCTTTAAAAATATACCCCGCATACATCTCCACCAGTTCTTGAAGACCTGCCGTGGCGGGATCGTTTTCGTTAAAGGGCTCGGTGCTTCCATTTCCCTTGCCAATAAAAATGACTTCCGGTTGTATCTGGCTTAAATCGGGATGAGGGTTATAAGCATCCCAGACGATTTGCCCTCCATTCCAATTAATCCCGATAGCATTCATCAAATTGGTAATATTCCCTTTGGGCTCTGATTGACTTTGGTTTTGTTGAAAGGGATTCCGGCTGGCGTTACTCGGTAATACGGGAGAAAGACCAATATTAAAAACCGGCAGGGGGTCGACTAAAAGCATGGTCGGATGACCGGCCATGATATAGGTTTGCAGGTTGTTCATCTCTTTTTGAGAAAGCGAAGAAGGTAAGACCACCAACAAGGCATCCAAATTTTCTTTAATGGAATCCGAGGCGTTAATCTGAACGACATCATATTGTTTTTTAAGCTCCGCTACCACCGACCATGCCGGTTGGTTGGTCATGGTCTGATAATCGAAACTACCGAACAGTTTTGCTTTCGTTGCCAAAACCCCTATTTTCTTTCTTTTCGATTTGGCGGCAATACGAATACTGCGTACCAGTTCGTATTCCACCGGTAGTCCGCGATCGAAAAAGGGAATAACTTCTTCGTTAACTCCGCTGGTAAAAGCTACCCCTAAGAAAACATCGAAGGTCTGTGCTTGAGAACTCTGCTCACTAATCAATTTTCGAGGGAAAATACCGAATTTCTCTCGGGCATCACGGGACTCCTGCGAAAACGGTTCCGTATTATGAATCAAAACCTGCACTTTATCACCGGCTATCGAGGATATTTCCTCTAACTTATTGATTAAATCCGCACGGGTAGCGACATAATCTCGAGGGACATCCGGACTGATAAAAGCTTGAACCAAGACCGGACGATTCTTGGGGAGTTCCTTAACCAACTGACGTGTTTCCTCGGAAAGAGAATGGAGTCTTTCGGCCGTAGCGTCAATATGAAAAGAAGTGCGGGAGACGATTACATTTATACTTATGATTCCGACAACCACAGCTATGGCTCTAATCAATTGGTGTACCCAGTATTTATATCCTCCCGCTTCCAAAGGCCAGTGGCGTTTACCGATAACAATCACATTAAAATAGAGTACCGTCGTAGCAATAGAGAGAAAAAAGATTAAGGAAGAAAAGCCAATGATACCGCTGGCAAATTCTTTGAAATTTTTTAAAACCCCCAAAGGAGCCAATACGGTCTGCAACCAATCGCTGAGCACCAGTCGGGCGGAATCGATAAACACAAAAAAGGAGCAGAATATAGCACCTAAAATAAAAGCAATAGTGACATTAAATGTCAAAAGCGATGCCAACATACCCACCGCCAACAACGCCGCTCCCAACAGCCAATAACCTAAATAATTGGCAAACATCAAACCAAGGTCGGGACTTCCCAACCATAATAGAACCAATACATTGCTCGCCGAAAGAATCAAAGAAACGGTATAAATACCCAATACGGAAAAATATTTTCCCAAAACAACTTCCCAATCAGTTGCCGGTAACGTCAATAATAGTTCATCGGTGCCTTGTTTGCGTTCTTCAGCCCACACATTCATGGTTAATGCCGGAATAAAAAACAACAACAGATAAGGGAAATAATTATTCAACTGGTCTAAATTGGCTAAGTTATTGGCAAAAAAACGTTCCTGCCAAAAAGCCGCCGCGGCACTGAGAAAAACAAACATAGTTATGAAAACATAGCCGGTGGGACTGCTGAAATAAGAAAGGAGATTTCTTTTGAAAATTACATATATTACGCGACGATTCAACCTCACACTTCTCCCCCTTCCTCATTGTGGACAGACCTTTCTTTGCCATAGCCGGTCAGATTATAAAATGCTTTTTCAATGGAACCATCTTGTTTTAATTCCGTCATGGAACCATCAAAGACCAGCCTTCCTTCATTTATCAGCAAAACACGCTGTGCTACCGCTTCCACCTCCTGCAAGATATGAGTGGAAATGAGAATGGTTTTCGCTTCCCCTAATTTACTGATATTAGTTCTGAAATCACGAATTTGGTTGGGATCCAATCCCGCCGTAGGTTCATCCATAATCAGCACTTCGGGATCATGCAACAAAGCTTGTGCCAAACCTACCCGCTGACGATATCCGCGGGACAGTTTGCTAATCGGCTTTTCCAATACTTGTTGCAAAGCACATAAATCGGTCACATAATCGATGCGCTCATCCAATTTGTGATTTTTATAACCGCGCACCTCACCAAAAAATCGTAATAATTCCATCGGGGTCATATCATTATAAAGAGGGCCGTTTTCCGGAAGATACCCCAGTTTTTTAACCGCCTCCAATCTCTCATCACGAACATCTAAGCCCGCTATGACGGCTTTACCTTTACTGGCGGCTAAAAAACCACTTAGTATTTTCATGGTGGTCGATTTACCCGCTCCGTTAGGACCGAGAAAAGCTACAATTTGTCCTTTAGGTATGGAAAAAGAGATATCCTTGATAGCCATAAAAGAACCATAATATTTGCTCAATCCATCAGCTTCAATCATGGTCATTGATGAATCACCCATATAAATAACCTCATTATATAAAAAGGTAATAATTAATATTTTACCCTGAATATACTTTTAGGTTCAATTTTTTTTGGAGAGAAAAAACTAAAAGAAAAAATGCTTTTTGTCAAGAATTATAACCAATTATTATTCATATAGTTAGTCTGGCCACTACGGAGAAATAAAAGTAAGATAAAAAAGTCCTTAAATATTAATTTTCAGTAGGAACACGCCAAGACGTGTCCCTACGATTTTCAATATATCAAACGCCGCCCCCTATTTAAAAACCCCCTATAAAAACCCCCTATAAAAATAACCCCTACAAAAATACTGTCCTATTTAATCTTAAACTGCTCCACCATTTTTCTCATTCCCTCCGCCTGGCGGTTGAGCTCTTCGGCTGCCGTCGCTGACTGTTCCGCTCCTGTTGAGGTCTCTTTGACCACCGAAGATATATGCTCGATATTTTTGGAAATCTGTTCCGCGGCGGTAGACTGTTCTTCCGAAGCGGTCGCTATCTGTTGAATCATATCCATTACCTGCTGGGTCATATTGACAATCTCATTGAGACTGTTACCGGATTTATCAGCTAACTCCCGTCCTTGGTCTACCTCTTTGATGCCCGATTCCATATCGTGAACCGCT
>JAADHM010000196.1:0-10396 GCA_013151855.1 FCB group bacterium
CCGCTGGGCAAAGTTTTAGGAAACTATAGTAAGTATGGGGGACATCTGCCACTCATATAAACTGACACGTTACTATAGATAAAGACGTTTGTTTACCATCAAAATGAGTCATTCCTGCGGAAGCAGGAATCTAAGGAGAGATTCCCGTTTTCACGGGAATGACAATTCTTGTGATTGGCAGACGCCCTCGTCTGCCAAATTCTCACCGCAAGCGGTGAGGCACCAGAACTAAGTAAAACTCGACTCAATAGCGAATTTAATAGAATATTAATTTAAAAGTTTTTAAAATTAAGATAAGCTTATGACTGAAGAAAAAATTAACACAAAGCGTTTTTTTGATTTCTATCGAGAACGATTAAAATTTATTGAAAAATATTGTTTTGATGATAATGATGGTAATATTGAAGGTAAGCTTCTTATTTGTTGTTATCTGGACGCGCTTTCTGGATATAGATACAAGGGAAAAAGTAATAAATCCCGTCTGAATGATTTCCTTACAGAATTTTCTGATTATTCGAGAATTTGGAATAAAATAAGCTTAATGCGGCTTAAGCAATATTTTGAAGAAAAGAACAGTGGTTTTTATGATGATATCTTGGTTTTTTTAAGAAAACAAGGTGTAATAACTCCAAAATTCACTGATTTTAATTATAATCCAGACATGGATTATAATACTCTTTCTAAAAAAGCTATAAAGCAAGATATAGATAAAGAGTATTGGGATAAATTGAAAGAAGATATTTTAAAGTTTAAATATTCTAACATTTTATGGCATTCATATAGAAATTCCCTTGTCCATCAAACTTTAGTCGATATTGATCCAGCACCTAATATTTGTGATAAAAAAGAACCATTTTATTCTCATGTTAATTTTATGGAGAATAAGATAATCAGAGAAGAAGTACGATTTATTATTCCCTTTGTGTTTCTATTATCAACATTTAAAAAATGCCTGATTAATTTTGAAGCATATTTAAAGAATAATAATATAACCAAAATATCTTTGAGCTAAGACTTAATGGTTTGGAAGCGTCCACAACTTTTGTTTGGAGTGTTTTTTATGTATTTATATGGTACTATAGATGAAGACGTTTGTTTACCATCAAAATAAGTCATTCCTGCGGAAGCAGGAATCTAAGGAGAGCTTCCCGTTTTCACGGGAATGACAATTCTTGTGATTGGCAGACGTCCTCGTCTGCCAAACTCTCACCGCAAGCGGTGAGGCACCAGTATAATTTTGAATTAGATATTGCCATATATTGAAAGAATTTTATATGAAAAGAAATATTACCTTTATTTTTTGTCTTTTCTTTGTGATTTCCAGTGAGGTGTTTTCAACACCACCATCAAGACCTAAACGGGAAATGAAAGGTTCTATTACCATAGAAGGTGATATTAATTCTATCTTCAACATAATATTTCAATTTAAAATAATTCCTAACGGGAGAATTAATAAACTCCTTAAAGAAGAAAAAGAACTATATAAAAAACAATTGAAACTAAATAATTCAACAGCTAATACTATAATTGAGGTTTATTCTAATGCCTTTGATACTGCTTACCTTGTACCCAATAGTAATGTTGAATTTTTATCACCAGCAGGTTGGAGTGGTGATTTAGATAATGGCAATTTAGTGAAATTAGTTGTGAAAGCTAAGCTTAAAAAAAAGACGGAGATAATTATTAGAGGTATAGTAGGTTCAACTTGTAAATATGATCAAACTGGAATGTTTAACTGTGGTATTATAAATATGTTTAACTCGGCAATCATTTATAAAGATTCATTAAAAAGTTTTATAGATTCAACAATAGCTAAAGAAAAAGTTGATACACTAATAAATGGTATTATAATCAAAAAGATGAATAAGACAGATAAAGCTCCTAATAAAAAATAATAATTTGAGCTTGAGGTTCCGGCTTTTCAAGCCGCGGCTCAAATAGGAATAAAGCTACCCGACATCTCTTAAGGCGTTTGGTCTTATTCGTTACGGCATTCTTTCTACGGACGATCATGAGGATGAACTTCTGGGTGGTGAAATAGAGTTGGATGAGAGCTATTTTGAAGGCAAACGCAAAGGCCAAGCGTGGACGTAGCTCTTCCGCTAAGGTGCCTGTTTTTGGCATTTTGGAGCGCAATGGCGTTGTCCGTGTAGAGGTTTCAGGGATGTTACCAGTAAATCGCTATTGGATATGACTATCAAAAAAGTCCGACGAGGTTCTATCGTTTATACCGATAAATTCAAAAGCTATGATGCTCTGATGTTTTGTGGTTATCGGCATTTGAAAGTTGATCACGGGAAAAGATTCGCCAGTGGTAAAGTATATATCAACGGACTGGAGGGATTCTGGAGTTATGCTAAACAATAATTGATTAAATTTCATGGTGTCTCTAAAGAAAAATTCCCCTTGTATCTGAAAGAAATGGAGTATAGATTTAACAATCGTAACTATGAGTTATTCGAATTACTGGCTCAAAATATGTGTAAGCTTGTGCCAATTTTTTTATAATCACCTTTATTTATAATACTATCAATTGAATTAAAATAATAAATCTATAAATATTTGCCAAACGGCACTTATCTACAATTACATCTTCGGTTATTATCTTTTGAAAAAGAGATTTCTTATGCCTGGTAAGCATATAAATAGTTTATTACGATACCAAAGAAGCACCTATCACAAACGATAGGTGCTTCTTCCGTTTGGTAGCGGTACGGGGAATCGAACCCCGGTTTGATGGCTGAGAACCATCCGTCCTAACCACTAAACGATACCGCCCATTCAATGCGCAATGCTAAAAAGCAACAGAGATTTAATATAATCAGAAAGCTTTTTGTGTCAAGAGAGCTATTCTTGTTGTGTTACAACCACTTACAAGAGCATTAATTGTAATATCAAGCCTTCAAACAAGTTAGTTGACTAAACATTTTTTCAATTTTTAATACATTTATTACAAATAAGAACAGTCATCATGACAGCCGATATGTCAATATGGCTTACGTATTAGCTGTTCATCTAAAAAAGAGAGAATGTCTATCTTATACAAGATGACAATTATTCTCAGATAATTATCTTGTCCTCAATATTTGGTTATCAATGGCATCATTTTATAACAAAGAAAAACGAATAAAATTTTTGTAGGAAAAGTATTTTAACCAAACTAATGCAAACAATTTTTTTGACTCTCAATCTCTTATTAAAGAAGCTCTTTTTCTAAAAAATTATTCTGACCATAAACCTCAATAATTCTGATTGAGCACTCAATCAATATCTTTCAGACTATTTTCAAAAAGAGAGAGCTTCCGTATTGTAACTTTTTCACAATTATCAGATAATAAATCAGAAGTTTTTATTTATTTACAGATAATGCTTTTATATATTTGACCAAAACAAAAACCTTACGGAGGATTAATGCCTACCACAAAACGTACCAAAAGAATAAAACCCAAAGAGCTATCCTTTAAAGATTTGAATTACCAACTCAAATATTCTCCCCCCCAAGTAAAAACTTCCGATGACGTCAAACCCTGCTGTAGAATAATTGGTCAGGATAAAGCAATCAACGCTATCAAGCTGGGTCTTAATTTAAAGAGTGTAGGATATAATATTTTTGTAACCGGTCATGCCGGCACGGGACGGACAACGACTATCAAACATTTGCTGGAACATCTCAATTTCGAAAAACCGCAACTGCAAGACATTTGCTATGTAAACAACTTTAAGAATGAAGATTGTCCGCGAGTCTTGATATTTACCGCCGGTGATGGCTCCCGCTTTAAAAAAGATATGAACTACCTTATCAGCGCCCTGCGCAAAGTTGTCCCCAAAATATTTTTATCGGAAGACTATAAAGACCGTTATAGCCGTATCGTCCGTGAGTTTGAAGGCCGCCAAAAAGAATTAATCAATGGCTTTGAAGAAAAACTAACCAAAGTCGGATTCGTGATGGTTCAGATTCAATCAGGTGTCGGCATTAGAAACGAAATCCAACCGTTGATTGATAAAGAACCCAATTCTTTGGACAAACTGGAACGGCTCGCCAAAGAAGGGAAGTTTTCTCTTGCTCGTCTTGACGAATTGCGCCGCACGTGGGACAGCCTTCGTCGTGAATTTGATGTGGTCACGGTGGAAACGAAAAAATTGACCAATAAACTGGAAGAGGCTTTAAGCAAACTCGACCAATCTATGGTGGCTCCTCTTATTTCCGATAAAATCAACCTGTTAAAAAAGCGCTTCCCTTATGAAAAAGTTCAATTATATCTCGATGAAGTGGAAGAAGCCCTGTTAAGCGATATCGATCGTTTTCGTGAAGCACGACCGCGTCGCGGTGAAGAAGAAGCTCCGCCATATCGAAAAAGGGAACCTTTCGAAGAATTTTCCGTCAATATCATTTTGGACAACTCCGAAACCGAGGGGATCCCTATCGTTATCGAAAAATCTCCATCGTATAAAAATATCTTTGGTTCCTTAGAACGAGTCGTTGACCGCTTCGGATATTGGCGGACCGATTTTTCCCGCATCTTTTCCGGCTCTCTTTTAAGAGCATCGGGAGGATTTTTCATTATCAATGCCATGGATTTGTTAACCGAGCCGGGGATGTGGATGCAACTCAAACGAGCCCTGCGCAATCAGGAAATTCAAATCGCCGGATACGACCCTTTCTATATGATGGCGGGATCGGGGATTAAACCGGAACCGATTCCCCTTGATGTCAAAGTGGTATTAATCGGCGAAGCGGAAGTTTACCGTTTACTCTGGCGTTTGGATGAAGATTTCAAAAAAATCTTTAAAGTAAAAGCCGAGTTTGACAATATGATAAAACTCAATAAAAAGAGTATAAATCAATATTTTGAATTCATCCGCCGGTTGGTTGACAACGAGCATCTGTTGCCCTTCGATATCAGCGGTATGCAGGCTATCTGTGAATACGGTATCCATTTAGCTGGCAGTCGTGATAAATTAACCACTCGTTTTAATGCTATTTCTGACATGATAAGAGAAAGCACCTTTTTTACTCAAGAGAGGAAAGGGAAAAAAGTCACTCGCGAAGATGTATATAAAGCGTTCGAAAATAAAATCTCGCGCGTTAATCTGATTGAAGAAAAGATTCAGGAACTTTATGATAATAACACTCTTTTGGTTTCCATAACCGGCCGCGCTGTCGGACAAATCAATGGATTATCAGTTTATAATATCGGCGAGTATTCCTTTGGCCGTCCCACCAGAATTACCGTTAACACCGCCTTGGGGAAACAAGGAATCATCAATATTGAAAGAGAAGCGGAACTTTCCGGACCTACTTATAATAAAGGAGTGCTGGTTTTATCGGGGTATCTTCGTCAGATGTTTGCTCAAAACAAACCTCTGGCTATTTCGGCATCAATTTCTTTTGAACAATCCTACGGCGGTGTCGATGGTGACTCCGCTTCCTCTACGGAAATCTATGCCATCCTTTCCTCGATTGGCAATATCCCCATCAAGCAAGGGATTGCCGTCACCGGTTCCGTTAATCAAAAGGGTGAGATTCAACCTATCGGAGGAGTTAACGAAAAAATCAATGGATACTTTGACGTATGCAAAAGTAAAAAACTTACGGGTAACCAAGGTGTTGTCATCCCCCATCAAAACGTAAAAGACCTCATCCTGCGTCCCGATGTTATGAAAGCCGTCAAAGACGGTAAGTTTCATATTTATCCCATTAAAACCATCAATGAAGGGATTGAAATCCTAACGGATCTACCCTCGGGAAAACGTCGTGCTGATGGAAAATTTCCGAAAGGAACGGTAATGAGAATCGTTGATGATAAACTACTTGAAATGGCGCTGACGCTACGCAACTTCGGACAGAAAGAAGAAAACAACAACAAAACGAAAAAAAAGAAATAAGCATCTTTGATTATTCTTTTTAAGAGTTATCGCAACCATTATTGTCGGTTCTATGTTAATTTGTCATAATGCAGGTAACATCTTTTTCAAGAAACAACAAATAAATAAAGTTTTTTCTTGACATCATTTCAAAAAAAAACATTTTTTAAGTGTAAACACCCTAAATAGGAGAACGTTCAATGCGCAAAGCTAAAAAGCCGACGAGAAAAAAAGCTGCTTCCAAAAAGAAAGTAGTTGCCAAAAAGAAAGCAACCAAGAAGGTTCGTTGTGCAGCTAAAACAAAAGCGGGAAAGCAATGCAAACGTTTCACCGACGGGAGAAGCAAATATTGCTCACTCCATAAAAAAAGGTAAATAAATTATTTCAAAAAAAATGCAGTCCGTTCGCGACTGCATTTTTTTTATATATAAATTTTAATTCCCTACTTAGAAATCAGCACCAAAGGAAAAATAGGAAGTCGTTCTAGCGGCAATGGAATTCATATCCGTCGACCACGCCAGATCATAACGCAAAAGGAAGATCCCCAAATTCATTCTCGCTCCGAAACCAAAACCAACTTTGATATCTTGCAAGCGGTCATGCCCCCCCTGAGTGGTACCTCCTTTAAAATGAGAACCATACCATGCCGAACCTACATCAGTAAAAACAGCCCCTTCCACGCCACTGATAGCTATGGGTAAAGGAAAACGCATAATAAAGTACTCTATCAACGGGAATCTGAACTCGGCATTTATCAAACCGTAGCGGTCTCCGGACAATTCATAATAAGGGACCCCTCGCAAAGGTGTAACCACATCGGAAAAATACAGATTTTCTACACTGTAAACACTTTCATTGAGAGTACGAGAACCAATCCAGTTGGTCGTTCCTCCCAGAAAATACAACTTCGGTGTGGCACCGAAAGAAGCACCACCGGAAAAACGAAGAGCAAAGGAAAAAGTCTTTTTTATATGCCAGTATTTTCGATAATCAAATTCCGCCGCCGTAAAATCGATATCACCCGGATCAAAAAGGTTTGCTCCTCCGGATAGCGATAGTTTGGCTCTTCTTCCGTTAACCGGTCCCATATAGCCCCAAATAACATTATCGGTAACATACGAAAACTCTCCGGTGGTAATTTTCGAACTGTGGTCGATACGCGGATCATCATAATCATAATACTGACGATCAATGAAATATTGGGATGTATTTAATTCTATGCGATTGAAAGTTGAAAAAGGATAGCTTAAATACATTTGAAAACCGTAAAACCGATCGGAAAACAAAAAGTTATAACTATCGACATAAAAGTTCTTGGTATGAAAGGCGCCAAAACCGATATTGGCACGTTTTTTGGTGTAAAGGTAAAATAACTGAATATTGGATTGGTCAATAGTATTAACAAGGTCGGTGGCGATATATATTTGATTATTACCCAAATAATCGGTAAAGACAAAATATGACTGTCCGCGTAACCCGAAAAAGGTATCATAAGTAAAGCCGCCACTGATATAATCGGGAGTGAATTTTATCTTATACTTATGAATTTTATAATCTCCACTGGGAGAAGGCTTAGGGATAGAATCAAACGAAGCAGGCTCTTTCATCATATACCCTGGGGAAGAAGAATTAGAATCAAATGGCATATCAACAAACATAGAATCAAAAGGATTGTTGCTTTGTTTACTGACAAAAACATACTCACCATTATAAATACCGGTAGTGGTAATACTTGAGTCTTTTTTTTGCTTGGTCTGTTGGGTAGTGTCAACAACGGTAGTATCGCTGCTTGTCGAATCGGAAGCCGTTGCTGTTTGGGAAGTATCTACTTTATAAGTGATATAGTCGTTTTTAAGAAAATTACCGTTAGCTTTATTTTCTTTCTGCCGGTTTTGTTTACTTAATTGTTCTTTACTCTTTTTCTTTTTTAACAAATCATATTTACCCTTAATAAAATCAGTAGCTGTTAATACTCCACTATCCCCCACAGGAGCAATATCTTTCATAACGAAGATATCAAAAGCACCCTTATTAAAAGCGGAAAAAGCAATCTTTTTACCATCGGGAGACCAAGAGAGGGATCTAATACCCGATAAAATATCAGTTGCCGCATAATATTTGACAGAATCGAGATAACCGATATAAATATTATCGATACCATTGCGATTGGAGAGAAAAGCCACTTTTTTACCATCAGGCGATACTGCCGGTGTCGTATTCTGGCCGGGACCGACATTAAGAGGTGTTACGGAATCGGATGCTAATTTCATCCGAAAAAGATTATAATAGCCATATTGAAATCCGTCGGGGTGATATGCTTCCTTTGATACATCGGTGTAAAAATTATTTTGTCCCGTATCAATTACTATCCCCGGATGAGGTCTGTCGGAAGAAAAAATCAACTCATCGGAATTGGGTAACCAGCTGGGATCTTTATCATCATAGTGATCATTGGTTAACTGGTCGATTTGTTTGTTCTTCAGATGGTAAATAAAAATATCACGATCATTACCTTTCAAAGCGGCAAAGGCGATTTTTTTACCATCGGGCGACCAAGCGGGGGAAATTATATTATAAAAATTGAAACGAATTTTCTTGTAAATTTTATGCTTATCAAAATTGTAGAAAAACAATGACTCTTTACCACCGGACTTAGCCACAAAAACCAGTTCCCGACCATCCGGTGAAAAGGACATCCCCGAAACAAAAGAGTGTAACGATTCCAAATCTCCTGATCGCTGAGAATTAACTATCTTTCTAATTGTTTTTCCACTATTAGCCGAGATTAACTCTATCGAAGTGTAATCGGATTTATCGGTAAAGATGGCAATCTCATCTCCGTTGGGGGAGAAAGCGGGCTTTTCATTGAAATAGGAACCGTCCTTGCGGGCATGAGTAAGTTGTTTGGCAAATTCATCCGGTTCTTTACGTTCAGCAATTGCCGGCCAGTAGCGTCGTTTCATTTCTTTGGAGAATTCTTCCCATAATTTTTTCTCATCAATACCGATAGCTTCTTTTAAGGCTTTGTTTATCGTAAGATAAACTTTCCCTTTTTTTAAAATTTCCCCTAACTTTTGTTGACCATATTTATCGGCGATAAATTTTATTAACGCTTGCCCCTCTTTATATGCCAAAAAACCATTTAAGTAGCGAGGAGGAGTTAAATAATTATTTATGGTAGCATCGCGAACAAACATATCCGCTTGATAATCCCATCCATGACGAGAGGAATATTCGGCATAACCCTCAGCATACCACAACGGTAAATGAAACAAGCGTTGACGGGATAAGAGAGAAGCAAACATACTTCCATAAAGCATATCATAGACGACCGCATGGGTTAATTCGTGATGTAAAACATGGCGGAAATCTTCATAAGAACCATCAAAAGGAATTACAATCCTGTTTTTGAATACTTCCGTAAATCCTCCCACACTTTCCGGAATCAAAGACGATATAATATTAGTCTGTTGAAAATCGTTATGAGAATTGTAAATAAAAATGGGCACCCGCTTCTGAATACGGTAGTTTAGTTGGTGAGAAATTTCAACATAAGCTGACTCTAATACCGTAGCAGCAAATTTGGCTTTTGGGTAAGCCTTTTCATAAAAATAAATATCAAAATGGCGGGTTTGAATATAATCCCACTTAAAATCTTTATAGCGAACCTTATTTTTGCCAAAATAAGTTTCCTGAGCTTCTGTTATAATGGCAAAAGCACTAATGATAAAGATAGTGACAATAATAATCTTTTTTACCATACAATAAACTTTCTGATATGTTTTTTGAAATTGCTAAATAAAGTTCAACAAACACAAAAATTTCAACATCATGAAACGGTTTCCCTTTTAATATCGGCGCCTAAAGATGATAATTTTTCATCCAATTTATTATACCCGCGATCAATATGATACACGCGCAATAATTCCGATTTTCCTCGTGCCGCCAAACAAGCAAGGACAATACCGGCTCCGGCACGAATATCGGAAGCCATAACCTCTGCGCCCTGAAGTACTTTTACGCCGTTGACAAGAGCTTCATCACTGGACACGGTCACATCGGCACCTAAACGTCGCAGTTCCATGGTATGCGAAAATCTATCTTTAAAAACGGTTTCACGGATATGAGAAGTTCCCGAGGAAAGGCAAGTTGTTGCCATTAAACAGGCTTGAAGGTCAGTGGGGAAACCGGGATAAGGAAAAGTCGTCACAGAAACGGGACGCGGCCTTTGGGGACCTTTTATGGTAAGGCTATTTTTAGTCGTTTTAATTTCACAACCCATTTCTGTAAGCTTATGATTGACAATCGTTAAAGCGCTTGGGTCAAAACCCGTTATCTTTAATTCACCGGCAGTGATAGCGGCACCAAACATATAAGTACCGGCAACTAATCTATCTCCTGACACATTGTATTCCAAGCTATTCAATTTTTTTACCGGTTCTACGACAATATTCGGTGTTCCGGCGCCATGAATTTTAGCTCCGGCTTGGTTTAGAAAATGGGCTACATCGACAATTTCCGGATCACAGGC
>JAADHM010000196.1:10449-13693 GCA_013151855.1 FCB group bacterium
AATAGAATATTCTCCGTTCCCGTATGAGAAGGACGGTCGAAATAAATGGAACCGCCTTTAAGAGGTTTTGCTTTGGCCACCACATATCCCTTTTCTTCCACAACCGTTGCTCCCATATCGCTGAATGCTTTGATATGAAAGTTAACCGGTCGCGAACCCAAAACACACCCGCCCGGAAGAGACACTTTTGCTTCTCCCAACCGGGCTAAAACCGGTCCCAACACTAAAAAAGAAGCCCGCATCTGACGCATCAAGTCATAAGGTGCCGTATTTTGTGTAAGTTGCTCGGCATTTACGGTTATTACTTGGGCTTTTTCATCATAACTAACTTTAGCGCCCAAATGTTTGAGCACTTTAATAATCGTATATATATCTCTTAAAGGAGGTACGTTTTTTATAACGGTTTCCCCTTTATCAATTAATAACGACGCTACGATAATTGGCAGAGCGGCGTTTTTGGAACCATCGACTTTAATATTTCCTTTAAGCGGATGACCGCCTTTGATCACAAATTTATCCATATTATCCTATCATTTTGTTTCCATAACATTAACTATAATACTACTCTATAATTAATAAGACAAGTTTTGACTTTAAAATGATTAAATAATAAAGCAAAAAAAATCCCATCTTCCAAAGACGGGAATTTTTTTATCTATTTTTTAATCAATTTCATTTAAGCAAAACCATTTTCTTGGTAAAGTGACATAATTAATTTTGATTAAAGAAGTAAAAACTTGTAAAAATAGTCCTGATATGAAAAAAACAGTTTGTTATTTACAAATAAATATCTACTTCTCTCCGTTGACTTTTTGCTTAAAGGGATTTACATTTTCAGTTAGGAAAACAAATATAATGATAATTAACTTGAATTAAAATGAGTAGCTCACATATAAGAAAACCGGCGGCGGCAGGACTTTTTTATCCCGCTTCCGTTATTGAATTAACTCAAAATATAGCCACTCTGTTTGCTCATACAGATAAAATCCCCCTTGCTGGAAAACCGTTGGGGTTGATTGTCCCCCATGCCGGTTATCCTTACTCGGGCAGTACCGCTGCCAAAGCCTATAAACTGCTGGAAGGTGAACAATACGACACGGTGGTGGTGGTTTCTCCCTCACACACCGTTTTTTTCAGAGGGGCATCTGTTTACGACGGCGACGGTTACGAAACGCCTTTGGGAGTGGTGGAAATCGATAAAGAGCTATCGCAAAAGATAGCGACGATTCATCCCTCGGTATATTTTTCCAGTATGGGACATGCCACCGGCGCCACTCGCGGGGAACATGCCTTGGAAGTGCAACTGCCTTTTTTACAGGTGGTGCTGGGAAAATTCAAATTAGTGGCTATCGTGATGGGAGACCAAGAAGAAAGCACTATTAATGCTTTGGCGGAAACTCTGGCAATGGCTCTGAAAAATACCAACAGTTTGCTTGTTGCCTCCAGTGACCTTTCCCATTTCCACAGTGAAAAAGTTGCCCGTCGCTTGGATAGTACTATCCAAAATGCGGTGGAAAAATACGACCCCGAACTTTTGGAAGATATTCTCGAATCGGGAAAAGGGGAAGCCTGCGGTGGGGGAATTATGGCGGCCGTTATGAAAGCCACCAAAAAACTTGGCGGTCAAAAAATCCAATTTCTTCAATATGCCACCTCCGGTGAAACTACCGGTGATTTTCAAGAGGTGGTCGGTTACCTTTCGGCTGTTATTATTGCCGACAAGAAGAGAAACGAATCCCAAACCATTTTAGGCACCAAAGAAGCAAGACAGAAAACAGACTTTAGTTTATCCGAACAGGACAAACAAGAACTGCTAAAAATAGCTCGGGAAGCAATCAAAGCCCATCTGGAAGGCAGACCGTATACCCCACCCGCCATAGACAGCCTAAAAGAGGAACGGGGGGTTTTTGTAACTTTGAAGATAAGGGAGTATTTACGCGGTTGCATCGGTTATATAAAAGCCCGCGAGCCGTTATATAAAGCGGTGGCGGAAATGGCGGTGGCGGCGGCATTCGACGACCCTCGTTTTCCGCAGTTAAGCCCCGAAGAGTTTGAGCAATTGGAATACGAAATCTCGGTTCTTTCTCCTTTGAAGCGGGTGCATGACATCGATGAAATAAAAATAGGCCGTGATGGTCTGATGATAAAACTGGATTTTCATTCGGGATTATTGTTGCCCCAAGTAGCGACGGAAAACGGATGGGATCGCATTCAATTTTTAGAACAAACCTGTTTAAAAGCGGGACTGCCCAAAAACAGTTATAAAAACCCGCAAGCAGAAATCTACCGCTTCAGCGCAGATATTTTTTAAGGAATTTGTTATCTTAGTTTAGATACTTAGCAAAATATTGATCAATTTCTGGTCTTAATTCTATACCGACTCTTTCAAAACAATCTAATAAATTCTTATAGGCACCATCTCCACCTAAAAAATCCCAAAACTCTTCGGCAACTTTCAATTCACACTTCAAATCTAACATACCTGCTATCGTCCACCGACTATACGGCTTTGGTTCATAAGGATTATAGGGAATGGCAATTAATGTATTTATTTTGAGGTTAGGGTTAGCCGCCAATTTAACCGCAACCCACTCTAATAAAGTTCTTTTAAATTCTTTAAAACCACCTTTATTGGGTTTTGCTGTTTTTAAATCAAATAAAAATAACTCATCAGAATGGTCTTCAATACAAATATCAACTTTAGTCGGTTTCACCTTTCGCATTTTACCGTCTTGACAAACAGCTCTAATCAATTCTATCTCTTTCAATTTATCAGGCTTAACATTGGCAGCCGTTAAATTATCCATAATTTTTTGAATTTCTATTTCGGCTTTCTCGCTAATTAATTCACCTACTTTAATTTGTCTGTCAGCTTTTTTAAAGTTTGTCTTTGCTAATTCAAGAGCGATAGGTTCAAAGATACTAGTACCAAAATTTGTATTTAAAGAATGAATAAAAGAAAACAATGCCATTCGATCTTTGCCCAACAATCTTAGATGAAATGGCATAGAAGAAGGTTCCGGTTTATACTTTTGAAATTCTTGCCTTAAACTACTCCTTAAAACTTGCTCCACACTTTCTATTTGTAATTTTGAAAGTCCCACTATTATATCTCCAATTCTATAATGCCTTTAAATGAAATATTATTTCACAATAGGCACCTTTATCTTTTTCGGTTCTATTCAAAACTGGTCGTTTGAACTGATTGACAATTTTCAAGTTGGATCTTTTAGCAATGGCTGGG
>JAADHM010000107.1 GCA_013151855.1 FCB group bacterium
GTAATAACGGCGCCAAAAATATTCCTGATTTAAAAGAAAGTGAATCTTTGACGCTTAAATCTTTAAAACCCAATCAGTCCTTTACCAAAGCGCCGCCTCGTTTTACGGAAGCGATGTTAATCAAGCAATTGGAAGCGGATGGTATCGGGCGACCTTCCACTTATGCGGCGATTATTTCGACTTTGAAAGATAGAAAGTATGTCCAGGCGGAAAATAGAAAACTGCATCCGACAGAACTGGGTTTGACGGTCAGTAAAATACTTGTTAAGAATTTCCCTAATCTTTTTAATGTAAAATTTACCGCCGATATGGAAAAAAATCTCGATCGTGTGGAAGAAGGGGCTTATGAATGGGCTAAGCTTATAAACGACTTTTACGAACCTTTTATGGAGACTATCGGTTCTTTAAAAGGTAAGGAAAAAGAAATAAAAGCCTCTATCGAAGAGAAGACAGATATAAAATGTGAAAAATGCGGTTCTCCGATGATTATCAAATGGGGTCGTAACGGACGATTTTTAGCCTGTTCGGCATATCCCGAGTGTAAATCAACACGACCTCTTCCCGAAGAAGAAGCCAAGAACAAAACCGATGAAATATGCGATAAATGCGGGGCGCCAATGGTGATTAAAACCGGTCGCTTCGGTCGTTTTTTGGCTTGTTCGGCTTATCCGGAATGTAAAAATACCAAGCCGATTACTTTGGGAATTAAGTGTCCTCGCGAAGGTTGTGATGGTAATCTTATTGAGAAACAAACAAAAGGACATAAAATATTCTATGGTTGCTCCAAATATCCCAAATGTGACTATGCTTCTTGGGATAAACCGGTTAAAATCGAATGTCCCGTTTGCCATCATCCTTTTATGCTTCTTAAAATAACAAAAGCCAAAGGTGAGTTTTATCGTTGTCCGCAATGTAAGCATGAAATGGCTGAAAAACCGAGTGAACCGGAAACCGTATCGTAGAGTTTTATGATGTCTGAGAAAATTGACCGGAGTCTTGGCTCCGGTTTTTTTATGAAACAGTTTGACCACAGGAGTTTTTTTAAATATTTTTATTATATGTTGCAAAAACTTTTAACAGAATATTTGAAGAAATTGGTGGCCACTCGAAAATATTCCTCACATACTATCGATGCCTATCGTCGAGATCTTTTACCTTGGATAGAATTTCTTGAAAAGACTTATAAAACACAATCTTCCCAGATAAAAAATGACCCTTTATATCTTCGTCTTTATCTTAGACAACGTGTTGAAAATCATGTGTCTAATCGTTCCCTTGCTCGTTTTCTTTCCGCCTTGTTAGGTTTTCAAAAATTCATAAATACTAAAGGAAAACATAAAGAGTATGTCTTTAAACTGCCTAAAATGAAATATACGGCAAAGATTCCGGATTTTATTCCTCAAAACGAGGTTGAGCATCTTTTCGATAAAGAGGAATTCAACACTGAGACAAACAAGTATTTTATCTGGCGGGATTATATGATAGTAGCTCTTTTGTATGCTACCGGTATAAGACGTGAGGAGTTGGCGAATATTAAACGGGGTGATATCAACAGTAATTCGGGCACGATAACCGTTTTGGGAAAAGGTAACAAAGTTCGGGTAGTGCCTATCGGAGACCATACTTTTCAAGAATTACAAGTGTATTTATCTTATCGAGAAAAACATTTGGAAACTAAAAATATTGATTCACCTTATTTGATTTTAAATCGTAATGGTCAACAATTAAGCGTTCGCTCCATAGACCGTGTGGTGAAAAAATTTGCCGGTAATAAAGGATTATATTTTACCCCTCATACCTTAAGACATTCTTTTGCCACTCATCTTTTGGAAAACGGAGCGGATTTGATGTTGCTCAAAGAAATTCTCGGACATTCTTCGCTTTCCACAACCCAGAAATATACTCATATTACGGCAAAAGCAATGAAGAAAGTGTATAATTTAGCTCATCCACGATCGGGTACAAAAAAATAGAAAGGTTATTATGAAAGTACGTGCGACGACTATACTGGCATTAATTCATAAAGGTAAAGCGGCTATGGCCGGTGACGGTCAGGTTACTTTTGATGAAACCGTTATGAAAACAAAAGCAGTTAAAATAAGAAAGTTATATGATGGTAAGATATTAGCCGGTTTTGCCGGTGCGGTAGCCGATGCCTTGGCATTATATGAATTGCTGGAAAAGAAAATTGAAGAGTATGCGGGCAATCTCCCCAAAGCTGCCGTGGAGTTAGCCAAAGAGTGGCGCACCGATCGTACTTTACAAAAATTGGAAGCGATTATTGCCGTTACGGATAAAAAGCATATCTTCCTTCTCAGCGGTAACGGAGAAGTCATTGAACCCGATGACGGTATTATCGGAATCGGTTCCGGAGGCGCTTATGCTTTGGCTGCGGCGCGCGGGTTACTGTTAGCCAATCCGAAATTGGGCGCCGAGAAAGTTGCTTTTGATGCTTTAAAAATAGCTTCTGATATATGCATTTATACCAATAACAATATTACGGTGGAAACCATAAAATGAAAAATAGTTACTTGATGCCCAAAGAGATTGTCGAACATCTGGATAAGTATATAATTGGCCAAGAAAACGCAAAGAAATCGGTGGCGATTGCTTTGCGCAACCGCTGGCGGCGACAACATGCCCCCGATGATATCAAACGTGAAATCATGCCTAATAATATTATTATGATAGGTCCCACCGGAGTGGGGAAGACCGAAATTGCCCGACGTCTTGCTGGTTTGGCGCGAGCACCGTTTGTTAAAGTAGAAGCTTCCAAATTTACCGAGGTGGGCTATGTCGGTCGTGATGTGGAATCAATGGTGCGAGATTTGGTCGATATCGCCGTTAATATGATTAAGGTGGAGACTTCCAAAACTTTGGAAAAAAAGGCGGAGATAAACAGCACCGAACGGCTGTTGGATTTATTGTTGATGCCTTTACCTCAAAATCCCATAGAAAGTGAAAATATCGAACAACAGCAGTCTTTACAACGTACCAGAGACAAATTCAGGCAACAGCTCCTTGACGGAAAACTGGATGATCGCGACGTGGAATTGGAAACACCGCAAAACCAGTATCCGGTTTTGGAGGTGTTTTCACCGATGGGCATGGAAGAGTTGGGTATTAATTTTCAGGAAATGTTCTCCGGTCTCATCCCTCAAAAAACGAAACGGAGAAAAATGACGGTCAAAGAAGCGCACAAATTTATCTTTAATGAAGAACTTAATAAACTGATTAATATGGATGAAGTAATTGCGCAAGCTCTGGAACGAGTGCAGGAATCCGGTATAATTTTTATCGATGAGATTGATAAGATAGTCGGTAATGATTCCAAATCAGGTCCCGATGTCAGTCGGGAAGGTGTCCAGAGGGATATTTTGCCTATTGTCGAAGGATGTGGGGTAACCACCAAATACGGTATGGTGCATACCGATCATATTCTATTTATCGCTGCCGGAGCTTTTCATTCATCCAAACCGTCGGATTTAATTCCAGAACTTCAGGGGCGTTTCCCTATCCGAGTGGAGCTTGATTCCTTGATGGCTGAAGATTTTGAGCGCATTTTAACCGAGCCAAAAGCCTCTTTGGTAAAACAATATCAAGCGCTTTTGAAGACCGAGGGGTTGAATTTGGAGTTTTCTCCCGACGGTATAAAAAAGATTGCCCGCTATGCGGAACAGGTGAACCGTGACTCGGAAAATATCGGCGCCCGACGTCTTCATACCATATTAACGACTTTACTTGAAGATATTTTGTATGAACCTCCAGCAAGGAAGAAAAAAATAACTATTACCGGTAAAATGGTGGAAAAAATTCTATCTAAAATTGTCGAAGATGAAGATTTAAGCAAATATATTCTCTAAATACCTGACTTAATGGGATTTATTAAATTTGATAAATCTTTATATCACCGATAAAATTGCTGGTGGCAATGAAAAGTTTTTTCGTTGCTGAATTATAGGTGGGAGTTTGAGTATTTAGACTGTTGCCAAATCCGCTGGAATGTTTCCCGAAAGCATCTATATCGCCAATGAAATTGGAACAGTGCATATAAATAGCTATATCTTTTGGTACCAAAATTCTGATATCACCGATAAAGCTTGAAATTACTATGCGGTTTAAACCTTCCGATAAAATACTTCCATGAAGTTTTAACTCCAAATCTCCAAAACCGATGGAAATAGCAATATCCTGTATTTTCATATTATTGAAGTCGATAAATAGGTCGCCAAACGCTTTACTATATCTTAGTTTTCCGGTTTGACCATTTGAACTTTTTCGATAAGCCCCCTCTTGACCATAGTTACTTGAAGAATAATAACCTTTTTCGGTATGGGAGTCATGAAAAGAATGTTGAGTATCGGATTGGCTTTTTTCTTGATAATCGGTTTCTTGTTGTTTTTGGAAGTTATTAGATGAATTCGTAAAAGTTGATTGATTGTCGTTTGTATTAGTATATATATTTTGATTATATATTTTCTCTTGTTTTCTTTTACGGAGAATAATCCAAATCCCAAGAAAGATAAAAATAATCGGTATCAAAGAATTAAAAGATATGTAAAAAACATTCAGAGAACGGCCTAATAGGATAATTCCAATTATTATAAGAATAACACCGAATACAGCTTTATTTTTATTTTTCATTTACATCAATCCTTTTATTCTTAATTACGTAATTATAAATAATAAGTTACATTTACTTAACTGATAATACATATTATCGGATAGTTAACACAAGAAAAAAGGCTGCCCGATAAAGACAGCCTTTAACAAAATATCAGTTATCTCTTTGTTTATTGAGCATAACGGTTCTTGAATTCTTTTAAAGCTTTCAGACGAGCTTTTTTGACCTCGGGTGACTCGTTCCCCGTAAACCATTTGTGGTCATTCATTTCAAGGATATCCGAGACCATTTTATCGATTTCTTCGGCGGCTTTTGCTTTGGAGCCGCCTTCGGCTTTGGCGCGTTCGGTGATTTCTGTAATTTGAGGAATAAATTTCATATAAAATCTATCGGCAACTTCGAAAAATCCGTGCCATTGCGTATAATCGGGAGCGAACATAGAAGCACCCATCCGTGCCCGACGACCTTCATGATGCCAGAGGAAGAAATAAGTCCACTCTATTTCATCGTCAAAATTGATATCGGAAGTAATCAGGCCAGAAGAGCGCAGTTTTTTGTACAGTTTTGTTGCCGGAATACCAAACTTGTTGTTATAAAGATTAACGGCGCCGTCATATTGAGCATAGAAATTGTCGACGTAGTTGGAAGTATGACAACTGGAACAAACATTTTTCATATCTGCTCTGCGGTCTTCCCAAGGTTTGACCTGTTTACCTTTCTTTTTAGCGGAGGCGTCGACTTTTTCGGAAACCGGCGGACGTAAAGTCCAGCTAATACGGTCACCGACATCATGAGTAAGAGGTAAATCCGGTGTCGCTGACATATGGCAGGTAGCACAGGTAGGGGCGGCGGAGTAATCAATACCGACAACCCAAGAAGAACTGCGAAGGTTCATCCTGTCAATGTTGGCATAATAGGCGATACCGTGTTTGGATTCTTCGTAAATTTCTTTTTGAGGATGGTCGGGACCAAGATGGCATTTACCGCAATTTTCCGGTTGGCGAGCCAAAGCGGCATCAAACGAATGACGACTATGACAAGCGGAGCAAGCACCTTTGGAACCATCGGGATTAAGGCGTCCGATACCGGTATTAGGCCAGGTTTTGAAATCTAAGGTTTTATCTTTGTTAACCTTAACGACCGAGCCATGACACTGTTTGCATCCGTTAACAGCCGCCATGGGACCTTCGACAACTTCACCCAAAACATTATCCAAAGAACCTAAAATCTTTCCTGCGTTGGCATGGTGAGAAGCTTCAAATTGGTTATATTCATTGATATGGCACTTGGAACAATCTTTGGGGGAAACAATGACCGCAATGGAATAGCCGTTATGTTCGAAAGCATCGGGATCTTTGGGGTCAGCCGCATGACACTCATAGCAACCGACATCGGCTCCAAAGTGACGGCTGTAACGCCATTCTTTTACCAATCCGGGCATTTCTGTTTCATGGCAAGAGACGCAGGAAGCGGATTCTTCCGATAATGAAGTAGGCACGGAACGATAGTTGTCCTCCGCTAAAACCATCGCACCGAATAGCAAAAGGACAATCAAAATAATAGTGAGTTTGATTCCTTTCATATTATCTCCTCGTTTTCATTTATTATGGTTTTGATAGATTATTATTTACTATGAATAAAATATCGAAAAACATTTGATATATTTCTTTGACTTTAGTCAATAATAGCAATTTTAATAAGAATGTGAAGCTGTTCTCATGGACAGCCTCACGTTAAATTTTTCACGTTTAGAAATTCACCGTAGTCATTTCATATAGCCAAATACCGGGGTCGGGATCTTTCATACCGGCAAAAGACTCCGAGGGCAAGAAAAGGGAAGCCCCCCACTGAAGATTAACTCCTTTTACTCGTGTTGTTTTCACTGTTAAATCAATTTCCGCTCCCACATCTTTGGTGATCCCGCCGTTTATCGGGTCGGCGTAATTTTTAGCGGTGGTGAAATAGTGGAAATCACCTTTAATGGTCCAACCGTTGGTAGGATCAATTTTTCCACGTAAAATCAAATCCATCAAACCGGATTGGTTGGAACCGACGAAATAATCCATATACCCGCGAAATTTGTGCCCCGTATAATAAAGATTATTGTAAGTGTTGTATTTATCATCGGTCGGATCGTCATCACCGGAGGTATAATCAACGGCTCCGGCTACTCTGGCTTTACCGGTTC
This sequence comes from FCB group bacterium, assembly GCA_013151855.1. Classification (GTDB taxonomy): domain Bacteria; phylum Zixibacteria; class MSB-5A5; order GN15; family FEB-12; genus JAADHM01. Next base: position 6,813 of record JAADHM010000107.1, read on the forward strand.
CTTCAAAAGAATATCCGGTTTCAAAAGTGAACATAAAAGCTGAGATATCCAAAGTACTATCCATCATTCCCGGTCGAGGTAAAGTACCAAGTTGAAGAACTCCGTTTGCTTCGAAATCGAATTGCTGATATTTACGTTTGTAGTAAGTTCCTAAATTGACTCTATCAAGTTGATTGATACCTTGACCCAAGCCGTTAGTATCGGCGTTATATTCATAAAAACCATAAAGGTCAAGATTGAGCTCTTTGAATTGGGAATAAACACCAAAAATATCGAAATCATTATTGTAGGCTGTATTATTCAATTCCTGTTTTTTTAACCAGTAAAAGCTGAAATTATACTTGTCATTATTGTACCAAAAAGACCCGCCTTCCCAAACGCGACCGATGTTACTCCAACCAACGGCTCCGAAAACTCGTTGGTTACCGAGATTTAATTCGAATCGTCCGGCTTTACTGCCCCAACCTTTACCGAAAAGGTTATCGATTTGGATATAAGCCTGATGAATATCCACGTTTCTTCCGTCATTTAACGAACCGGATGCCGGGGCTCCCCAGGCGGTATAATCGCCGAATTCACGACTATCTTGAAACTGAACAAAGGCATGGGTGTTTTGATCGACAATAGCTTCAATACCTATGCGAGTTCGCAAAAGAGAAAAAGATTGAGTGTAGGCATCGGGGGTAAAATTCTTTTTATCAATTTCTCCCCTGATTCGTACTTGTCCGGAAATGTTAATTTCAGTTTCCGCTTTAATCCCTATTGATAAGGTAAAGAAGAAAGCAAAAATCAAAGTTGACATTAAGAGTCTTTTCATCATACCTCCTAAGGCGATGGGTTAAATAATAACATGATTCTTATTGTTAAGTATTTAAAGCATATATCTATTGATTATTGTTTGATTTAAGTCAATAAAAATAATTATGGATAAAATAAATCTACTAAATATCCAAAAACAAGTTTACTTTGTCTGCTTGACAATATTATCGTTATCCTCTTAATTCATCAAAATAAATTATTAACTTAAAATTAAAGGAGAAAAAATGGCTCGTTCTTTATGTAAAATTACTGACCTGACAGCAGATGAAATAAAGGAAATATTTGATTTATGTGCTCGTATGAAAAAAAGAGAAATTGCTCCTAAACCGTTGGAAGGCAAATCAGTAGCTTGTATCTTCACGAAAGCATCCTTGCGGACGAGGATTTCTTTTGAAGTGGGCATAAATGAACTGGGGGGAAATGCCATTTATGTTACCGATAATGAGATTAAATTGGGTCAAAGAGAATCTATTGCCGATGCCGCCCGCGTTTTATCCCGTTATGTGGCGATGATAATAATTAGGACTTTTAAACAGTCAGATGTCGAAGAATTGACACAATATGCTTCTGTTCCCATTGTAAACGGTTTAACCGATTTGGTTCATCCCTGTCAAATTTTGGGAGATTATTTTACTATCATAGAACATCTGGAACCAAAAGAAAGGTACCAAATAGCTTATGTGGGTGATGGCAATAATATTACCAATAGCTGGTTGAATTTGGCGTCATTAATCCCTTTAGAATTACGGATTGGAACCGCGGAAGATTGTAACCCCGATAAGGGTATTATCGCCCAAGCTAAGGCGAATCCTCAGAGTAAAATAATTATCACGGCAGACCCTAAAGAAGCGGTTAAGGATGCCGATGTTATCTATACGGATGTTTGGGCTTCGATGGGTCAAAAACATTTGATAGAGGAAAAAGAACAGAAATTAAAGAAATATCAACTGAATAGTTCTCTGTTGGAGGTTGCCAATCAAAAAGCTATCGTGATGCATTGCTTACCTGCTGAAAGAGGTCGTGAAATAACTGACGAAGTGATTGATGGTCCCCACTCAGTCGTTTTTGACCAAGCGGAAAACAGGTTACATATTCAAAAAGCAATCATGGCGTTTCTGCTCAAATAAATAGCTTGTTGATTAAATCCAAGACAGAGACTATTAAGAAAAGAAAGGAGACGCCCTATGCGTTCCCGAAAACTTCTCAGCGTTTTGGGTTTTATCATTCTCGTCGGTTTAACGCTTTCTTTTGTTAGCTGTGGTTCCGACAAAACTCCGACAGGTGCTACCGGTTCTATCACGGACCCGGATTTCGTAGCTGTTCAGCAGGATGTCAATTATTTTGTGGATTCGACTCTCGAATTTTTTGTAAACGGTTTTGGTAATATGTATGCTTTGGCCGATCAAGCCGATACCCTCGATCCTGTTTTTTACGGTCCCGTTTATCCTGATTCCGATTTCGTCAGCGCTACCTATGTAAACGGATGGCATGTAATTTATATCTCCCGTAATCGTAGCACCCATTCCACCGCCATGCGCGATTCGGTAAGATTTTTCAGCAACGGTGTGGTACAACAGACTGCTACCAATGTAGACAGTTTATATTATAAGCATGAATGGAATTATAGATTCCATGATACCACCGTCAGCAATACTTCTTATGATGGTAGAGTTGATTTTGATATTACCGGATTAAGTGGTTCATTGGCAACTATCAACGGTAGTCATATTATGTCCATTACTCACAAGTTTGTGTCAAGTGATTCTACTGTTTGGAAAACTTTTGATTTTAGTGCCGATTTGAGTAGTTTTACCGTATCCAAAACTCCGGTCGGTTGGGCACAAGGTTGTCCTGCTGGCGGAACTATTAACGGTACGGTTAAAATGACATATAAAAAAGATGGTGCTTCGGAAACTTATGTCACTTGGAAATTCACTTTGAGTTTTAACAACGGTACTATGTCAGCTACGATAAAAAAAGGAACAACAACTTGGGGCTATACTTCCCAGGTCTGTCTTACATCCAATTAAGCAATTTTTATGCAAATTATCTGTTTGCCCGGTCTCATTTCAGACCGGGTTTTTTTTATTTTATCAAGATTTATCAAGAAAGGATTGACATAAAAAATAGTTTTATATAATTTTCCACAATGAAAGAGGTTGTTAAATATTCTCATTGTTTTATCTGTGGTGACAAAAATATACATGGAGTAAAAGCTAAATTCTATTTTGATGGTCACCAAGTTTCAACGCAAATTATTGCTTCTGAAGATTTTGAAGGTTATCGAGGTATTTTTCATGGGGGTATTATTTCTTCTTTGCTTGATGAAGTGATGATTAAAGCAATTTTAGTTCAAGGTAAATATGCCGTTACCGTAGAATTGAATATTAAATTTATGAAACCGGTCAAAACGGGTGATATAGTTAGATTCATCGGAAAAGTTACCAACAATAAAAAAAGACTTTTCTGGGCTGAGGGGAAAGCCGTTGGTGATAAAGGTCAGGTATATGCAACGGCTACGGCTAAATATATGGAAGCAACTGATGAATTAAAAGAGCAATTGATGAATTCTATTGACTAAAATTGTAAAATTCATTTCGTAATATTTAATCGATATTAATCTTTACTTAATTTATTTTCCTATAACTCAATGAAATAGAGTTTATTTTAAATAATGGCATTATCCTTGCTTTATGTTT
>JAADHM010000064.1 GCA_013151855.1 FCB group bacterium
AGCCACCATGGTAAAAATAAAGCAGCAGTTATATGTTCATAATAAATCCAATCTAAATATCGATATGCAAAGAAAATTGTACCGACAACAATAGCCGCGGCAATCGCTGATCTGACAACTTTTTTCCAAGCCCAAAAAAGTAACCACGGATAAAATATAAATATAAAAAGGTATCCAAATTTAATAGTTTGATATGCCTCAATACCAAGCAGCTTTCCATATAATGCCATTATGAAGAACCATAAAGGAGGGTAAAAACTTGGTAAATCCTTCAGATACCAGTCTTGAAAAAAGCTATTATATGCCATCATCTTACAAATCAAAGCCAGTCGATTTCCGTTATCACCCCAATGACCGTTCATTCCATATTCAGTACCTGAAAACATTATACCGTACAAAATGACAAAATAAGCACTGACAGCAAAAACTGCTAAGGCTGGTGCATAAGATTTGTCTCGTTTCCAATAAATCACTATTGCCGAAATTAATATCCAAGATAATGACCAAAGTTTTGATTTTACAATTTCAAGTGTATGTTTATCAGATAAATATTTATAACTGTCAGCATGAGAATATATTTGATAGCCAATTATAGCCAAAATTATAACAGCAAAGTATAAAACAACATTCTCTTTTTTTATACTGGATAAAACTCTCATTGATGTGAAAGTATAAGATTGTATTTTACTTGTAAAGAATATAATTGAGCCTTCAATTTTATATTGCGCCGTTCTCTTGAAAGAGAGAATCTACTTAAATAAAATAATGGTGAAATATATTACCTAAAAAAAACCGCCCTTTTAAAATTAAAGGGCGGTTTTAAATGGTCAATTTAGCAAAAATCAATTCAAGTAAGCTCGCAAAGAATCGCAAAGAACGGCTGCGGGAAGCATGACGGAGTCGGCGTATCGCTTTTTCTTTTATCTGACGTACCCGCTCACGGGTCAATGAGAAACGCGCTCCGATTTCCTCAAGGGTTAACGCTTTTTCATGATTCAAACCGAAATAAAGGTTAATTACCTCCGCTTCTCGCGGGGTCAAAGAATCAAGCGCCTTTTCAATCTCCACTTTCAGCGAACCTTTCAATAAAGACTCATCCGGAGAAGGTTGGTACTCATCTTCCAAAACATCAATCAGCGAATTATCTTCCGAAGCGGAAAAAGGAGCATCCAAAGAAAGATGGGAATTGGATATTTTCAAAGTATCCGAAACTTCACCTTCCGATAATTCGAGCTCTTTGGCAATTTCTTCGGGAGAAGGAAGTCTTCCCAGTCCCTGCTCCAGTTGACTGGACACTTTTCCTATTTTATGCAGAGTGCCCACTCGATTCAGAGGAAGTCGTACAATACGGCTTTGTTCTGCCAGAGCTTGTAAAATAGCCTGTCTTATCCACCAAACGGCATAACTGATGAATTTAAAACCGCGAGTTTCATCGAATCTTTTGGCCGCCTTTATCAGCCCGATATTCCCTTCATTAATCAAATCAGCCAGCGAGAGACCCTGATTTTGATATTGTTTGGCTACCGAAACAACGAAGCGCAGATTAGCTTTGGTTAATTTTTCCAGGGCTTTTTGGTCTCCCTGCTTTATACGTCGTGCCAATCGCACCTCTTCCTCGGCATTAATTAGAGGTGTCTCCCCGATCTCGCGCAGATAAAGATCTAACGACCTGTCTTCATCGCGATATTTTAGGGATTGTTTAGCCACTGTTTCTGACTATCTCCTTCCATCATATACTTTTTACACCTTTAAAAAGGTGTTTTCATAATTATATGTTTATACAATCACAACCTAATAACTTTTCGGGCAATAGTGCCATCCGGCTCTACTACAATCAATGGTATCTGTTGGGTCGACGCTTTTAATTGGGCTATTATTTTATTCATATCATCAAGAGAACTAATTGTTTGATTATTTATTTGTAAAATAATAGTACCACGTGTTATCGATGAATTATCAGCCGGACTGCCCGGGAAAACTCTCCGCACATAGACGCCATCCACATGTTCTACCTCCAAAGCACGAGCAATATCGCTGGTAAAAGTCATCAGTTCCATTCCCAACCATCGAGTAACCTTAAAATCATCGGCTTTGTTCCGTTCATTTACGGAAGCCAAGAATCTGTCGCGATTACCAATAACCGCCATCACTTTGAATTTTTCACCGTTACGAACGACTTCTATGGGCACCGGTTCGCCGCTTTTAACCTGCGAGACCAAAACCGAAAGCTGGCTATTATTATTAACCTGATGATTATTAACGCTCAAAATAATATCACCATTCTTTATACCCGCTTTATCAGCCGGTGAACCGGAAAAAACAGAGTCAATTTTAACCCCATGTACGGCGTCCAAACCTTGCCGACGGGCATCCTGTTCTGTCAGACGGCCTAACCAAACTCCCAACCATCCTCGGCTTACTTTTCCGGTAGTAATCAAATCGGGAACCACCGATCGAGCCAAATTGATGGGAATAGCAAAACCAATCCCCACCGATACCCCCGTAGGGCTGGATATGGCGGCATTAACACCGATACACTCGCCCTTTAAGTTCAACAAGGGACCTCCGGAATTACCCGGATTGATAGAAGCATCGGTTTGAATGTAATTTTGATATTGAGGTGTTTCGTTTCCAAAATTGAGATTACTTCTGCCTTTCGCTGATATAACGCCCACCGTCACCGTTCTGTCAAGCCCTTGTTGAGGAAAAGGATTGCCGATAGCAATAGCCCAATCGCCGACTTTGATAGCATCGGAATTGCCGAAAGGGATAGTATGAATTTCCTCGTCTTTAGGTTCGATTTTCAACACCGCCAAATCAGTTTGCGGATCGGCACCGATAAGTTTGGCTTCATAGCGGTATCCCGAAGCGGTTGTTACCGTTAATTCCTTGGCACGTTCAATGACATGATTATTGGTCAAAATATAACCGTCTTTGCGGAAAAAAAATCCGGATCCGGAAGAAACTGAATAATTAGAACCTCTATGCCACCAAGGTAAATTACTTTCTTTGGCGGAACGAGCTGAAATATTAACCACGGCATTTTTTACTCTTTCCACCACTTTAACAAAAGGTGACTCCAATTCACCATTGGATTCAACGACCGGATAAGCACCGGCTTCCGATATATTTGTGGGAACTTGAGCGGTGGAAATTCCTGTTAAATCAAAATTGGCGGCAATAAAAATGCCCAAAGACAAAAAAATAACCGCCATAAGAATAAAAAAAACCCAGCCTTTATTCCGCTCTCTACCTGGAGAGAAAAAGCTAGAACTCAATTATTTTGTTCCTCCAAAAACTTAGCCTATTAATATAACAATTAATTTTTCTTAGTCAAGTTAAATGTTCATTAATCTTTCTATATTAATAAACGTACTTTCTCCGACTTTGATTCAAAAAAATTGCTTTTTTACCTTATTTTATAGCAAATATTAACCAACAAAGCATTTTCTTCCCAATACACTCCTTTTCAATATGTTTAACGGCACTTAAACCATATTTTAAATATTTATTCATCTTCTTTTACTATTTAGGGTACCGATTGCTATATTGTTGACATTTTGAGAAAAACCGCCTAATTTGACAGAAGCTATGGCTCAAAACTTAATGAAGGCAAAAAAAATACTGGCTGTTGGCAGTTCTCTTTATTTAAAAGGTATGCTGGTTGGTTCTGAAGGCAATATCTCTACTCGCCTTGACGAAGAACACATTCTTATAACCCCCTCGGGTCTTAACAAAGGGAGTCTCAAAAGCGAAGATTTGGTCGTGGTCGATAAAAACGGTAAACAGGTAAAAGGAAACCATAAACCATCCTCGGAGATAGCGATGCATCTTTTTATTTATCAGAATAGACCGGAGATAAATGCCTGTGTTCATTCTCATGCCCCTTATGCCACCGCTTTTGCCGTTGCCGGAAGGGAACTGCCCGATAATCTTCTCCCTGAAATAGTTCTTTTTATTGGCCGTATTCCTTTAACCGCCTATGCGTCTCCGGGAACAAAAGTTGTCGCCGATACTCTTAAACCATACATAAGTGATAATAACGCTTTTCTTTTGCGGAATCATGGTTTGGTAACCGTGGGAAAAACTTTACAAGAAGCCTACGATCGTCACGAGATTGTGGAACACTATGCTCAAATCGTTTACTTAGCTCAACAACTGGGTAATGCCACCCCTTTGCCCCAAGATAATTTTAAACATTTGACCGCCATGCGCCAGCAAAAAAACAAATCACTGAAGTCTAATCCTTAAGGAACTTCAAAATGGTTGTTAAAAAAGTGATCATTGATAAAGCCAATCGCCTTCATCAGCTTCCACCGGATATTTTTTCTTTTGCTAAAAACAAATTAAAGCCGTCTTTAATTAAAAAAACAGAACTTATCGATTTAGCCCATTTCCAATGGCCCATAACGATGGATGAAAGTCTTTTACCCAACGCAACAGGTTTTAAACCGACCGATGTAAAGCGCATAAACCAGCTTAAAGATCTTCTCATAGAATGGTTTGACACCTATCATAAAGCCAAAATTAAACCCAATGAGCTATTTATCGGGGGAAGAATTTCCTCTTTGATTTTCAAAGTAGCTTTGGCTTTTATTGATTATGGCGATATCGCCTTTGTCCCGGGTTTGGGCCATCCTTTGTATAAAAAGATCATTACCGCTGCCGGCGGTGAAGCGGTCAGCTATTCCATAACTTATAAAAATCGCTGGCAGCCAAGGTTTGACCGTATGAATACCAGATTGGGGAAAGTTGCCCGCTTGTTATTTCTCAATTCCCCTCACAATCCCACCGGTGTTGTCCTCAATGAAAAAGATTGGGAAAATCTCATCTGGATGGCTTCCCGTGAAAATATCATGCTCATAAATGACGCTGCTTATCAATCTTACCGCGAACCCACTCCACCTTCTCTGATTGGCACCAACGGAGGGAGAAAAGTCGGTATTGAAATATATTCTTTCCCTTATCTTTTAGGGTTACCGTATTTGCCTTTTGGTTTTGCCGTTGGCAACAAAGATATTATCAATGGTCTGAAACAAGCTTCATCACTGATTCCCGATTATATACCGGATTATTATATCGATATGGTTCTGCGAGCAATTCATGAATATCCCAACGAAGCTCTTATTAAAATGCGTAAAAATTGCCGGCAGGCGGCAGGTGCGGCTAATGATTTGTTTGCTTTACTGGATTTGGAAAAAAGCAATTATGATACCATTCCTTTTCTGTGGGCAAAAATAGAAAAACTGAGACAAGCGACCAGCTTAACCAATATCTTATATCGTCGTTATCGTATCCTCACCATACCGGGCAGTAGTTTTGGAGATACGGGAGAGGAATATTTAAGGTTTTCCCTGACAGCGGGCTCAGAGTCTTTCCGCAAAGCTTACGAAAGAATTAAAAATAAGCCCCGTCTTTTAAAAAAAAGGGTAAATAAACAATGAAAGATATCATTCGCTTGAGTGGTTTATCATTTTACGGATATCACGGCGTTACCGAAGCGGAAAAAGAAACGGGACGGGTTTTTGAGATTGACTGTGAATTGGAAGTCGATTTAGCCGATGCTGGAAAAACAGACCAAATTTCCGATACTATAGATTACCGAAAAGCTTATAAAGTCATCAGAGAAACGGTGGAAGGAAGAGCTTTTTCACTGCTGGAAGGACTGGCGGGACATTTGGCGACAAAAATGCTTGACGAATTCCCTGTCTATCGAGTAACCTTAAAAGTACGCAAAATGAATCCTCCCATAGCCGGACAGGTAAAATTCATTGAAGTGGAGATAACTCGCTATCAAGGAGACACTTCAAAACTGGTAAATAACAATAATAAAGAATAGAGGAATAATTATGGCAACTACCGTTTACATCCTTTTGGGCTCTAATTTAGGCGACCGTGAGAAAAATTTATATTCCGCTTTAGATAAAATTGAAGCTATTCCCGGTCTGGAAGTAGTCGCTACTTCCGCTATCTATCTTTCCGAAGCTCAAGAAATGGAGGGAGAAAGCCCGGCTTTTATGAATCAAGCTGTCATGGCTGATTATTTATACTTGCCCCATGAGTTGCTCAACGAACTGGAAAAAATTGAAAAAAAGATGGGGAGAACCGACAAAGGGAAGATGAAACCCCGCATAATTGACCTCGATATTTTGTTATTTGGGGATGAAATCGTACAAACCAAACAACTGTCCATACCCCACAAAAAACTACTCAAAAGACCATTCGCCATGATTCCTGTACTTCAGATAACTCCCAATATCGTTCATCCGGTAAAAAAAGAACCTATCGCCGATTTTTTAACGGACAAAGACCATCAAGAAATTATTTTGTATAAAGACCATGTCGCACGCAATATTTGAACCCCGATATATCGCCGTGGAAGGAGTCATCGGCGTTGGCAAAACGACCTTCGCTAAAATGTTAGCAGAGCGTCTCAACGCCGAATTGCTTAACGAGGAAGTATTCGAAAATCCTTTTCTGGTCGATTTCTATAAAAACAAGAAACGTTTTGCTTTTTCCTGCCAACTATATTTCCTTATTTCTCGTTTTCAACAGCAACAGCAATTGATGGTACGCGATCTTTTTGCTCAAAGTATCGTCGCCGATTATCTTTTCGCCAAAGATTCCATTTTTGCTTCCATCACTTTATCCGACCGTGAGTTGGCTTTGTATAACAAAATATCCCCTATTCTATCTTTGGACATCCCCAAGCCCGATTTAGCGATTTACCTACAAGCTTCCACCCCGGTTCTTTTAAAAAGAATTCACCAACGAAACTTCAGCTTCGAAAAACCCATCGATTATGATTATATTGAAGAGCTTAATAAAGCATATAATTACTTCTTCTTTAACTATACGGACACGCCCTTATTGGTGGTTAAAACCGACGATATTGATTTTGTTAACAATCCCCAGCACTTTGACGATTTAATCGAACAAATTAACAAACCAATCTCCGGTAAAAGATATTATGTCCCTACGGGAGATTTTATCAGGGAATAAAAGGATGTCCTCTACCAAAAATATAAAAAAAACGACCATTCAAACCTTTATAAATAAAAAAGCCAAAGGCGAGAAAATCACCGTGCTTACCGCTTATGACTATTTTATCGCCAAGCTACTCGATGAAGCGGGGATTGACTCCATTCTTGTCGGGGATTCCGCCAGCAATGTCATTCACGGTTACAAAAACACCTTGCCCATTTCCATGGAGGTTATGCTCGCCCATACCGCCGCCGTCGCCCGCGGTAGCCAAAGAGCTTTAATAATTGCCGATATGCCGTTTTTGTCTTTTCAACCATCTTTGGAAACCGCCATTTATAATGCCGGCCGCTTTCTAAAAGAAAGTAATGCGGAAGCGGTGAAAATTGAAGGCGGGATAGAAATGGTACCGACTATTAAACGCATTATCGAATGCGGTATTCCGGTGATGGGACACCTTGGCTTAACCCCTCAATCGATACATCGTTTCGGAGGTCCCAAAGTACAGGGACGAAAAGAAAAATCGCGCTCCTATTTGATGGAATCCGCCTTGGCTTTGGAAGCAGCCGGTTGTTTTGCCATGGTACTGGAGTTAATGGAGGCATCTGTTGCCAAAGAAATAACAGCGGCTTTGAAAACAACCGCTACGATCGGAATTGGAGCCGGTGTTGACTGCGACGGACAGGTGCTGGTAATAAATGATATGCTCGGACTGCGCGAAGAAGGGTTCGAACCGAAATTTTTGCGCGAGTACGCCAATCTTACTCCTCTTATTTCCGAAGCTATCAAAATGTATATTGCTGACGTTAAAAATAAAAAATTCCCCGACGAAGACGAATCATATTAAATAATTAATGGCTTAGGACGCTTTTCAAGTTTTGCCGGCCATTGAATTTTAACAATAACTGATAATTGATGAACAAATGACGCCTAAAAAAAACAAACGATGTTTGTCCGGATTATATTTTTCTCTTGCCTTTATCAAAACGAAATATTATAGGAACTATCTAAATAATCATTTGTTGTTTTAAAATGACTTTTTAACATTCAATAAAATCAAAAGGAGTCTAAGTTGGAAACCTTAACGCAAAAACTAACCGAATGGGGTGCACTCTATGGCATGAATATTATCGGTGCTATGGCGATTTTAGTATTAGGCCGCATAGCTATCGGTATTATCATGAGTTTTGTAAAACGGCTGATGTTAAAAGCAAAAGTGGATGAAACCTTAACCAAGTTCGTTATCAATGTTACCAAAATAGCCCTTTTAACCTTTCTGGTTATTGCCGCTTTGAACACTCTCGGAGTACAGACAGCATCTTTCATCGCCATTATCGGTGCTGCCGGTTTGGCCGTCGGTTTTGCTTTGAAAGATTCACTGGCAAATTTCGCCTCCGGGGTGATGTTAATTATCTTCAGGCCTTTTAAAGGCGGTGACTTTATCGAAGCCGGCGGTTCCAAAGGCATCGTTGAGGAAATTCATATTTTCAACACCATTTTGAAAACCCCCGATAATATAAGAGTTATTATTCCCAACGGTAATATTACCGGTGGAAACATAGTCAACTATTCTATCAAAGAAGAAAGACGTATTAACCTCACGATTGGAATCGGTTACGATGATGACCTGAAAAAAGCCAAAGGGATTCTTCATCGGATAATCGACAACGACGACCGCATTCTCAAAGATCCCGCTCCTGTTATCGCCGTGAAAGAACTCGCTGACAGTTCCGTTAATTTTGTTGTCTGGCCCTGGGTAAAAGCATCCGATTATTGGGCCGTGATGACGGAACTTACGGAAAAGATTAAACTTACTTTCGATGAAAACGGCATTTCCATCCCCTATCCGCAAACCGATGTTCACCTCTATCGGGTTCCTGCCGAATAAGGAGATTTCTCATGAAATACGTTACCAACATTATCATCGCTTTAGCACTTTTTTTTCTCATCAACATCAATTCGCAAGCGGGGAAAAAGATTACCAAAGATTGGAAGAAATCCCTTATCGTCGATATCACCACCACGCAAACCGCCTATTCCAATTCCTGGGTGGGCGGCGAAGCCGGTTCTGTCAACTGGGTCAGCAATCTCAACGGTACGGCTTCCAAATTAATAACCAATCGGCTGCAGTATAAAGGAACGTTGAAATTATCCTTTGGACAAACCGTAACGCAGGACGAAGAAACAAAAGATTGGGGTAAACCGAAAAAATCAACCGATTTGATTGATTTTGAAAATGTCGGCAGTTTTGTAACCCATAAGTTTATCAATCCCTATATAGCTTTCCGTGTTGAAACACAATTTTACGATGGGCAAAATGAAAACAAAAAATTGTACTTCTCTCCGGTAAAACTTACCGAATCGGCCGGTATCACCCGCAATTTTTACAATCTTAACGACAATGTCATCTCCAGCCGCCTCGGTCTGGGTATCAGACAAATTATCAAATCGGTCATTGTTAATGATTCCTCTCTCGCCACTGTCGATTCTACCTTAACCGATGGTGGTATTGAATCGGTAACCGATATCAATTTCACTTTTAATAAAAATCTCAACTACATCGGCAAGCTCACTTTATACAAAGCTTTCTATTTCTCCAAAAGTAATGAAGTCAAGGGGACTCCTTATGAAAACGACTGGAAAGCAATTGATGTCAACTGGGAAAATTTGGTTACCGCTACCGTGACAAAGATTGTCGCGGTAAATCTCTATTCTCAATTTCTATACGACAAAGAAATAAGCAGAAAAGGACGTTTCAAAGAAACCGTAGCCATCGGTTTTATTTTTAAAATGTTTCAATAATTATTCAATAAGAGATAAAAATTAAATAGAAATAACCTGATGAAATTAGTGAGTGAAGTTAATGGCTTCGCTCACTACCCTTAAACTCCATTAGAAAGCACCGCTTAGATATAGAACCATCAAAACAACGCCTATCAGACCCAATCCCACTAAAACATAAGCCCAAAGGGGAGTTTTTTTAGCCGGTACTATTTCTTCTTCTTGTTTGTCAAACCTCTTAGCCAGATTATCTTTGCGTCTTTGCTCGAACTCATCCCAGTTTTGCAAAAATTCTTCACAGGTTTTGTAACGTCGGCTAACGCGAATAGCCAAAAATTTGGAAATCATAGCCACCACCTCTTCGGGTAGTTCTAATTTAATATCGTCAAGACGCAGATTCCCGGCCGTATCGTAACTGGGATTCCGAGCGGTTACCATTTGATGTAAAATCACTCCCAAACTATAAATATCCCCTTGGCGCGTGGTTTTAAGTTCCGGCGGATGGTACCAATTTTTCTTTTTGGGATATTCATAGTGTGAGGGCATACCAAAATCAGCAATTTTTACTTCTTCGTCGGCATCGAACAAGATATTGGTCGGGCGAAGATTACCATGAATAATATTATTTTTATGAGCATGGTCAAGACCGGAGGCTATTTTGAGAACAATTTTAAAAGCATCTTCCCACTTATACTTGCGTACCATACGGTCGGCCAGAGATCCCCCCTGAGCATACTCGGTGATAATGACGGTTGACTTTTTGTCACCACCGGCTCCATAAATATTGATTATATTGGGATGCTTCAAATGGCTGAGTAATTTGGCTTCTTTGCGTCCGGTCTCACCGCGACTATGCTTTTTAATTACATAAAGCTTCTTGTTGACTCTGTTTTCCACGAGAATGGTGGAGCTGAATCTTGTCTCTTTAATAGTATCCAGATAACGGCATTTACCCAAAAATGAATCCGAGCCGGAAAGGGCAAAATTATCAGTTTTACTTGAAGAGCTATCTTGATGAAGCACATTTAAAAGAGCATCTTTAAGCTCTACCGCTCGTTGATAACGGTCTTTTGGCTCCTGTGCCAAACATTTTAAAATAATCTGGTCAAATTCTTGGGAAAGTTTGGGATTTAATTCTGAGGGTAGTTTAAAATGTCCCAGCGGTTTTTTCCCTACTAAAATTTCATAAATAATTACACCCAGAGCATAGATATCCGTGGTTTGGTCAACATTGGTAGAGCTTATTTTCTGTTCCGGAGACATATACGATAAAGTTCC
>JAADHM010000057.1 GCA_013151855.1 FCB group bacterium
CTTCAATCGTATCCGGTTCCGTTTGAGTGGAATCAGCTTCAAACCACACTCTCACATGAGTAATCTGATTCCAATTTGGTGTAAGAGTATTATTTGAAACAACGAATTTATCAACAGCAGCGGAATCTCTGATGGGAATACGATAAGTCCACCATCCATTCTTACCAGAGTTATCCACACGAAAAGAATCGGAGGCAAAGTCAATGACATACGAAAAATAAGCATCATTGGTGTTAAGACCATTAGTAGTGGAAAGTGCTTCTTTATCCGGAAGGCCAAGGGCTCCATTGTCATGCATATTACCTTCGGTACCATTTAAATATTCATAATATAAAGAATCTTTATCATCATTCCAATTAATGTTACCACATCCGCCGGGAACAGGACATTTACCTTGTCCCTTAAAATACCAATCATCTCCGTCAGGATCGGGATTAGTTTCCGCATTATATCCCGGCTCCAACGAATCTGGTAAACCATCCAAACCGACATCCTCAGTTTCATCAACGGCACCATTACTATTCTTGTCCTCCGTATCGGAGATACCGTTACCATTCAAATCTTCATTGATACGCCCAAAATCAAAATGTAATTTTCCATGCGAGCCACGAGCGCGCACCTCAAAGAGCTGTACTCTTTGAGCATCGACCCGTGAGTTAAAATAACGCATAATACCACCCCATGAATTGGCCGCTACGGTATCGATGGAAACTATATTGGAGTCTGTCATAACAGTATCAATCCGGATATCTTTGGGACGATAAATCAATCTTAGAGTATTGATGTTACCTTCCCCTTGCTTAGCTTGAATATCATATACATCCTCAACCCGCACTAATTCTCGAGGAGTATGCCAGAGAATTTTCCCTCGCACATAATTATCTCCTAATTGATAAGGCTTGGAAGCTCTTTTCCATGTTACTCGCGAAGTTCCCAAAGACAGTTGATCGAGCGCCGATTCGAAATCATCGATGTAAGCGACACCATTTACATTGGGGTTGGGATGAGATTGAGCAAATTCAGCCGAAATAGTCAAATTGGAAGGTGACTGTGTTTCTACCAAAGGAAGAGCATCTGCCATTTTCGTAAGAAAATTCGGATGTAATTTTAAGTTGAAATCCGTATCAAAGACAAACATCTTTGCCGTTTCTTCACCAACCTTAGGTTTTCTCTCCTGAGCTTTATCCGATTTATAAAGAAAGGTCGAACCAAACTTAAGGTCTTTGCTCCATTTATACTCAGCTCTAAAACCCAAAAGACTTTTCTTTTGGACGGCAAAAAACGGAGCATATTCATAATCGATACTGAGATTGGCATTTGGGTCTGTTGCGTCGGGAGATAATAAAGTTATTCTTCCGAAATCATATTGAATATTATAATCCGTACCGCGAGAAAGAAGACGACCATTAACTGTTACTCTTTCCGACCCTTCAATAATATTAGCCCGATGCAAATCAATAATTGAGCTTCTGGTCTTAGTTGATAATTGAAGATAATATTTGCTTGCCTTATTTCTTTCCGTTACAGAATTATATTTATATAGAATCGGTATTTGGTCTTTCAAAACCGGCGTGGAATTATTATTCATATCAACGAAAGTGGTATCGGTAGCAAAAGGGGTTCGGCTGGGAAAAATCAGCAACCCCCAATCCGGTCGGAAAATATCTATCCGATCATCCAATAAATTATCAGGAACTTTTTTATCAACGGCATTATATTGATCAAGCCCAAGGATTTCAAGATAACGAACTGTTTTTCCATTTTCGTCTTGATAATCATAATTAACGGAACTTCCTTCAGTACCATCAAGACCTTTAAAAATCTTAATATCAATATCATCGATGGTAATGCCTCGGGGAATTTCATAACAATTACGCCACATAAGCCCCCAAGTTTGCTGATTAGGGCTGGCTATCGAATAAACGGGAGCTAACAATTTTAATGTCAAAGTGTCACTTTTGATGTTACCAATGGTATCTATGACACCATTAGAACGCTTTACCACCATCCAATAACCTAAATTATTAAACTTGCTACGTGTTGAATTAAAGACTACATAATGCAAATTTCTGTCAGGATCGTTATAAAAAGAATAAGAATTATCATCAAGTCGCTTCATTTTCACAACTAAGATGTTTTCTGCAGTGAAAGAATCAGGGAAGTTTGGATTCACATATAAATTAGCATCTAAGGCGTCAAGGTCATCCAATTTATCCGTGGATTCATAGACAAAAAGAGTTTTTACCGAATCATGACGCGCTAATTCTCCCGGACGTCCCAAATCAAAAATACGCCGTTCAATATATTCATAATCACGAATTGTTTGAGCATTTTCCTCACCGGTAGGAGAGTAAGAAGCGCTTTCGGAAGATCCCTTTTCTTGGGAAGCAATGGCGGTCAAAGTCAGATGCCCTACTTGGGCTTGAGCCTTTAATCCAAACAAACCACGAATCCGGGAAGAATAACCAACAAATTTGGTGTTAGGTAAAGACAACGTCGTATTACCGGCTTCAATCGATTTTAAAATATCATCATCATCCCCTTTATAACGAATCTGTATACGATTGGCTAAAGGAATATCCGTTTGATTATCCTGAGAAACTTTAACGGTTATTTTGGAACCGATAGTACCGGTGATATCAAAACGTGACACTTGTTCCATCCGCAACGAAGGGAATTTGCTCTGCCTATAAGTTTCCGATTCAGCCGCATCGGTCCATTGAGAACGTCCGGCAAAACTCACTCTTCTGAATCCCGAAACTTTCAAACCAGCCCCACCTTCACCGAATATTTTGTTCAATCTTGTCGGCAAAGCAATAGTAACACCTAATCCCCCCCGCCCCTTCTTTTTATTTATATTGACAATGGAACTACGGTAATAATCTTGAAATTTATCATAGATATACCTATTTCTATTAAACTGGTCGTATTTCAAAGCATCTACCGAGACAGGTATCAATGATTTTTTAATACCTCCGAGACGATAATATTCGGTGTTAAACCTAATAGACTTCTCTTTAAAATTCGAGGCTATAACCTTAGGAGCATGTTTTAAACGATAAGAAATATATGGATAGGTTTGAGGATAAATGGCTACGGAAAAATTATGAGCTTTCTCAAAATAAGGGGACACAAATGACGGAGGGGTTTCCAGCTTAGCTTGAAACCCTACTTGTGCCTTAACAGAAAAGAATGTTACCAATAACAGAAAAAACGTAAAATAATAATATCTATTCTTTTTTAAAATATTCACAATCAATAAATTTGTTATTGTTTGTTTTTAATTCATTAAATATTTATCGATAAGTTCTCCTTTTTATTTAAAATTCACCAACTTGAATAACTTCCTCTTCAAGTTTTATACCAAACTTTTGATAAACTTTCTCTTTTAATATATCGGCTAATTGGCGAATATCTTTTGAGGTGGCATTGCCGGTATTGACTATCATATTGGCGTGTTTCTCATATACTTTGGCACCACCTACCGATAATCCTTTGGCTCCGATTTCTTCAAGTAATTTTCCAGCCGATAATTTACCGAATTTCTCTTTGGGGTCAGGTATATTTTTAAAAAAACAACCGGCTGAGTTGCCTTCGAGAGGATGTTTTTCCTTTCTGATTTTTAATATTTCTTCCACTCGTTTTTTTATCTCTTGTTTATTCCCTTTCTTCAACTGAAATAAAGCAGAGATGATTATATCACCCGTTCTTTTAAGATTCGAATCACGGTAATCAAAACCACAATAATCAGGAGTAACGGTTTTCATTATTCCTTTTCTATCAATCAGAGTTAATTCAATAATAATATCTTTCATCTCACCGCCATAAGCACCGGCATTTCCAAAAATTGCTCCGCCGACAGTACCCCATATACCGCCTGCAAATTCTATTCCCGTCAAAGAATTTTCCGTGGCGAAATTCACCAAACCCATCAAGCTCTCTCCGGCATAACATTCAATTATGGTCTCTGATTTAAGCTTTATTCCCTTGATATTAACTTTAATAATCAAACCATTAAAACCGTTATCGGAAATCAAAAGATTAGTACCACCACCGATGATAAAAACAGGTATTTCTAAATTATTAGCAGTTTGAACAACATGAGTCAATTTATCAACTGTCTTTGCTAATATAAATAATCTGGTTTTTCCACCTGTCTTATAACTGCTGTACTGAAATAAATCTTTGTCAAACTCAAGCTCTTGACCGAAAGCAGCTTTCAGTTCTTTCTTTGAAAAATCCGTGTTTAATCCCAGATGTTTAATCATTTTCATCCAGTTAAATATAGTTTATTTTACTTTAAAAAGCAAGTTGAAAGAAAACGGCCATGTCAGTATAAGTCATTTATATCCATATAATTATACACAAAAATTAACGCAATTATTAAAAATAAGTGAATTTTCAATGAGAATTATTATTCTTTTTATCTTCATCGACATTTTTAGTTTCTTTGCTATAACTATGCTTATTTTCCCCTTCGCTGTTTTCTGTCTTCTTTTCATCTTTTTTGGTTTCCTCAACATAATTAAGACGAAGTTCATATAAGACATGTTCTATAAATTTTTCCTCTTCTGTGGTGAGATTTCCTTTCATTTTAGTTTCCAGCATATCAATAATATCGATAGTATATCTTGCTTGTTGCAAATCTCGTTCAACTTTACCGCTTATAGGTGAAGCGACTTTTCCCAATTGTTGCATAACCCCAGCTTGTAAAGATAACACCAATTGCATAAAATAAGGATTGACGACATCATTTTTCTCACTCATACTTAATCTCCTATACCTAAAAGAATCGATTATAACCTTTCATCAATAGCTAACCGGCACTAAGTAATGTTTGTTTTTGTTCGGTATTCTTCTCCAAATAGTTATACAATTTTTGATACCCACTGTCAAGTCGGTTCTCATTTTGAAAAAGATATTGTAACAACTCCCGAGCAGCTTTAATAAGATCTTGATCTTCGGTAATTTTCGCAATACGCAATTCCGGTAATCCCGACTGTCTGACGCCAAACATTTCACCAGGACCGCGAAGTTTTAGGTCCGCCTCGGCAATCTTAAAACCGTCGGTGGTGGAAACGAAATAATCCAAACGCTGACGGCCAATATCAGATATGGGGGGATGAGCAATGGCTATCAAAGTTGCTTGTTTATCGCCCCGACCAATACGTCCCCGTAACTGATGAAGCTGGGAAAGACCGAACCTTTCGGCATGTTCAATGATCATTACGGTGGCATTGGGATTATCAAGACCGACTTCAATGACCGTCGTTGCCAAAAGAATATCCAACTCTTTGTTGAAGAAACGATGTAATATTTCCTGGCGCTCTTTTGGTTTTATTCGGCCATGAACCATCCCCAAACGACATTCCCTTAAGGCTCCCTCGGATAATTCCCGATAGGCATCTTCTACGTTTTCTAACTCTAATTGATCGGATTTTTCAATTAAAGGATAGACAATATATGCTTGCCCGCCTTTTTTCACATTATTAACGACAAATCGATAAACTTTATCACGCACATCTTTATTGCGCCAAACAGTTTGAATCGGCTTGCGGCCGGACGGTAGAGTATCAATGGTCGATATATCGAGGTCACCATAAAAAGTCATCGCCAAGGTGCGTGGTATGGGAGTTGCCGTCATCACCAACAAATCAGGATGGTCACCTTTGGTATACAATTTCCCACGTTGTTCCACTCCGAAACGATGCTGCTCATCAATTATCACCAATCCCAAATTTTTGAAAGAAACATAATCGTAAATTAGCGCATGGGTGCCAAAAAGAATTGAAATCTCTCCCTGCTGACATTGTTGAGCGGTCTTTTTCTTTTCTTTGGGTTTAAAACTCGAAGTTAACAAAGCGGAAGAAATCCCTACCTCGGAAAGCGGATTTTTCCAATTGCGGTAATGCTGCTCAGCCAGTATTTCCGTAGGAGCCATAAAAGCAACCTGCATTCCATTATCTGCCACATATAATCCCGCCAGTATCGCTACCACTGTTTTCCCGCTGCCCACATCTCCTTGCAATAAGCGTGACATAGGGTGTTTTTTTTGTAAGTCTTCGAATATCTCCTTGATTACTTTTTTTTGTCCAGTAGTTAATTCGAAAGAAAGATTATTTTTAAATTCCGTAAGTTTGGCTCCCGGTCTCTTGTAGCTGTGTTTTTTTATCGTTTGCTCTTTATATTTTTTATTATTAAACACCAAAAACTGAAAATTCAACAGCTCATCGAAAGCTAATCTTTTACGGCTTTTTTCAATATCATCTCTATTTGGGGGATAATGAATATTTTTAATTGCTTGATGAAGACCGAAAAGTTTATACTTCTTTAGCTCTTGTTCCGGTAAATTATCGGGGATTTCATCGTTGAGGTTATCAAAAATAAAAGATGTTAATTTGCGTATATTTTTACTGTTTAACCCTACTTTGTTAAGTTCGGATGTCTGCGGATAAACGGGAATAATCCGTCCCGCATGAATCATGCGGTCACTGTCTTCTTCCAACCGTTCCAAATCGGGATGAATCATTTGTAAACCATTATAGTGGCTCACCATTCCGGTAGCGGCAAATTTCTGACCTTTTTTGAATAACCTTTCCCAATACTTAATACTATGAAACCAAACAAGAGTAATGCTGCCGGTATCATCGCCCAAAATCACTTCATAGCGTGGACGCCTTCCATAGAGAACACCGTGCGATTTAATGGTGCCGATAATGGTTGCCGTCTCATTCCATTTAAGTTTTGCTATGGGAATGATATTGGTACGGTCTAAATAGTGTCGAGGGAAATAATAAAGAATGTCTTTGACTTCAACCAAACCTGATTTGGCGAGCACTTGTGCTCGCTTGGGTCCGACACCTTTGACGAACTGTAAGGGTGAATTTAATTTTAAATTATTCACTCTGTTAGTCTGTAATTTTTTTTACCGGATGTCAATTATAATATGACGGGGGTAACAGGAAGGTTTCAATGTGCGTTGTTTCATAAGCTCAGTAGGAACAGTGAAGCGAAACCCTTTAGTGATTATTTTTTTCGACAGAAATCAAAAATACTTCGAGTTCTATCTTGTTAAAACTTTATTTACGCCCACCGCAAGCGGTGGGGCACCTACGCTTTGTCACAATAAGATTTGATAAGTTATTTTATTCTATCGTTAAATCAAAATAGTTTTTATCTGTCATGACGGGTACCCCACCCCTTGGGGTGGGTTTATTTTCAATTTTAACTACGGATTATATCCTTCTATATCAATTACAACATTATCCATTCCATAATACCAACGATAACTCGACCATTCCCAATCTTCAGGTTTTTCAACAAGCCCACGAGTAACCGGATTTTTATGACAATATACTATTTTTTCTTTTACAGTCTCTGGCGTCCGACAATTATGATCATAACACCGTCGTAGCCAAAATATATATTTCTCATTGTTTTTTAAACTCTCCAATGACATATCATATTGACCACGAAACGACAACAAGATTTCCCGAGCTGATATTGACTTTAATTCGCCGATAACTCGTCCTAAGAATATTTCGGTCTTGGGATATAAAACTAAATGAACATGTTCGGGCATGACCACATACCCGAGTATATGAATTGAGTACTTTGTACAAATAGTTCTAAGTTGATAAAGGAATATTTTTTTACTTTCATTTGTTACGAATAATTGTTTTCTTCGGTAACAACTAAAAGTTACAAATCGAACAGTACCCAATTTATCATAATGATGAAGTTTTGTCATTTAAGTGTAACTATCTTTGAAATTTTACCTTTTGGGTAAGTTATCAATTATATTAATAAAAATAATCATATTTCAGACTCACTTTATTTACGCCCACCGCAAGCGGTGGGGCACCTACGCTTTGTCACAATAAGATTTGATAAGTTATTTTATCCTATCGTTAAATCAAAATAGTTTTTATCTGTCATGACGGGTACCCCACCCCTTGGGGTGGGTTTATTCCCAATTTTAATGGGTACCCCACACAGGTATCCCATATCCTTTGACGGTTTCACTTTAAATTTTAATCATAAGCCATTTTATATGGCGGAAGGGGTGGGAATCGAACCCACCGGGGACAACATAATTGCCCCCCACACGGCTTTGAAGGCCGGGACCGCCACCAGACGACATCCTCTTCCGGCATCAATATAAAAATAATTTGATAGACCTGCAAATATTGTTTTCAAAAAGAAAAAAAGGGTAATTTAAAAAGTCATTCCTGCGCAAGCAGGAATCTAACAACAGCTTCCCTAAGTTCACAAACGAAGTGCAACACTTGTATAAGGTATTGTTATGGGACAAAGATATAAATAACTTACCGTAAGCAGTGAAGCCCCCTGTCTGGTATTTCCGTGACCAGCAGACGAGAACGTCTGCCAGTCACAAATTTGTAGGAACATTAGTGGTCGGCAGACGCCCCCGTCTGCCACATTTTAACTTAATTGGTAAGGCCCTATGGGATTATGCCCTACTATGCGTTGTTGCGACAGGTCTTGCGAATCTACATCTTTGAGATTCGTGTGACCCGTCGCTATTGTCTTACATATTCTTATGCATCAAATCACAATTCTGTTTTTACAGAATCAAGACTTGACACAACAACGAAAAATCTACCAGAATTACAGGGATATTAGCCTACTTAAGTCTTAATCTTTATTCTTCAACTCGGGGTCAACATGGATGATAACCCGCGCAACATCGGTGACTTCATTTAACAAACGATATTTAACGGCAGCAGCAATTTTATGCCCTTCGTAAACAGTAAGATTGGGATCGACCACAATATGCATTTCCACAAATATTTGCGCTCCGGAATGCCGCGCTCGCATATCGTGAACTTCCCGTACCCCTTCAATGGTAGAAGACGTATAAGCTAATTGTTGTAACACTTTCTTATCGGGAGCCGTATCAATAACTTCTGTCATGGCTTTCCACATTAATTGCACACCCACTTTGACAATAAAATAAGTAACTATCAAAGCGGCAAAAGAATCAGCCAAATACCAGGATGGGTTAAGATAAGCACCGGTTACCCCGATTAAAACCGCCACGGAAGTCAAAGCATCCGAGCGATGATGCCAGGCATTGCCAATAACGACAAGACTGCGAATCCGTTCACCAACATTGCGCGTATAACGAAATATCCACTCTTTTAGCAAGATACTTACCGAAGCTACGATAATAGTAATCAGACGCGGATGACTTTCTTGATGGATATATATACTAAATACCGCATTATAAGTTAATCCAAGTCCAACAACAAACAATACAATACCGATTAACATTCCCGATATGGTTTCAATGCGAGCATGACCATAAGGGTGCTCTTCATCTTCTTCTTTGCGCCCCCATTTTAAACCAAACAACACCACCACATCAGTAAATAAATCAGACAAGGAATGGACACCATCGGCTACCAAAGCATGACTTCTTCCATAAACCCCAGCCATTATCTTTATGATGACCAGAAAGATATTAATTATAACGCCGACCCAGGTGACTTTTAAACCCAAAGATAGTTCTTGGGTCCTTTTTTCAGATATAGGACACATGGCACTTAAACCTTTTTCAACTCAAAACATTTTCATTAAACAGTAAAGTTATTGTAATTTCTCCTTCACTTACTATCAACAAAAAGAATTATATGGTCTATGTTAGCTTTTAGAGAGAAAATTGGCAATGATTAAAAATTAAAAGGGGCATCAAATATATCACTTTATATCGATGCTACCGGCATTTTTTGAGGGTCATTTATCAGCAGTTTTTCCTTGAGCGTGTATGCTTCGGCATATTTAACGCCCACTAATTGTCCCAAATGACGAGCTTGCTGTTGCATAAACTCATAAATATCAACTCCAGGATGAAATATTTTTTTATCAGCTTCTTCCCTATCAAATTGAGAATGATAAGCGGCGACAGCTTGGCACTTTTGCTCAAATTCCTCGGAGATATCGACCAGAAAAGAGTAATCATCATTTCTAAAATATGAGGCGTAAATAATTTTTCGTGGGCGATGAATTTCGCCATCAAGAGCTATCTTTTTCAATCCTGACAGAAAACAAGCGTCATAACTTAAACGCATACAAACCAAATGATCCGGGTGACGTTGTTCCCAATGAGGCAAAATGACTAATTCCGGTTGCGTGTCACGAATGA
>JAADHM010000036.1 GCA_013151855.1 FCB group bacterium
AAATGATAATTTATATCTTTTAGAGAAGCCTTACCGTTCTCATCAATTATCTGATCTGGTCAAAAAGATTCTTACCCCCGCTTAAAATGGCTTTTTTATTTCATTTTTTTTAAAATTTCCTTTATATCATCATTTAAATAGCCTATTTTTTCTTTTTATAAAAACAGCTTAATGGAGCATTAAAAATGTCTATAAAAAAAATCATCTTAATTAGCGGTTTAATCTTGGTTATGGTATCTTTTATTGCTGACCAAACCTTCGCCACCAACAAAAAACGATTTTATATCGGCTACTTCGAGGGCGGCAAATATCTGACTCATGACCTTTTAAGAAATGAGTTTTACGATCAGTTAGATGCTGTCCTACCCGAGAGTGATACGATTATTACCATTCCCCAAGGATACCGTTCCGCAGGGTGGAATAGAGATACCTGCCGCGCTATGGCGGCTCAATTGACACAGGTTAAAAGGCTCGACTTGATTATCGCCATAGGACCTTGGGTGGTGGAAGATTTAATAAAAGCCGGATTCAAAAAACCGATTATAGCCATCCATCAGTTCGACCCCAAAGCACAGGGATTGCTTGATTCCACCAACCATCCCATAGTATCCAATTTGACCGTTCAATATGACCCTAAAAAAATATTTGAAGATTTGGCTTTTTTAACCAGATTACACCGGGTCAAACGGTTGGGCGTTCTTTATTTCCCCTCGGGAAATGAAAAAGATAAAATCATTGACAATATTTCAACGATGGGGAAACAGCTCGGCTTTAAAGTGGTCACCGCCGAAGGCTTTAACAATGTCGGGACCTATGCGTTTTTTAAGGCGTATAAACGGCTTGATAAAAATATCGATGCTCTCTATCTTCCACCGCTGTGGGGTATGGATATTGTCAAAATAAAAGATTTTTTCAAACTGATTAACAGGCGCAAAATCCCCACCTTTACCTCCGAAGGGAAAATATTGATTGAAAAAGGGGCTATGGCTACCAAATCCTATTACGCCGCTATCACCGAAGCCAGATTCTGCGCCATTAAAACGGTAAAAATCATTGAAGGTGCCACGCCGGCCGATTTGCCGGTGGCATACGAAAGCGGCGATGGTCTGGCCGTTAACAATAAGACCGCTCTGGAGTGTGGGATTTCTTTACCCGAAGATATCCTTAACGATTTTTATGTTATCGAAGCTCCCTTACCCGAAGATGCTCCCCATTACAATTTGAATGACGCTCTCAACCGCGCCATAAATCAAAACCCCGGTTATCTTTCTTATTATAACGCTCTGGAAGCCGCCTCGCAAAAAGCCAAACAGGCTTACGCCAAACTTCTCCCTCGTCTTGACGGCACGGCCGCTTTCAAGTACGTCGATAACCATACGATAACCAATAGTTACAATACCCTCAACAATGAACAATATTACGCCAGTTTTAATTTGGAACAGACTTTATTTTCTTTGGAAACGATTAAATCAATTCAAGTAGCCGCCAAAAATCGGGAATTAAAAAATATCAATCTAACGCAGGCACAACTTGATTTGGAATTGGGTATTTCTTTATCCTATTTAGATTATCTAAAAGCTAACGAACAACTCAAGGCTTATCTCAACAACCGCAATCTCATTGAGCACAATCTGGAACTGGCTCGTGCCAAAAACCAGTTTGAAAAGGGCGATACTTTGGATATCATCCGCCTTGAAGATGACCGTTATCAGGCGGTGTTAAAAGTCAGCATAGCCCAAAAAAATGTAGCTGTCAGTCGTATTTTTTTCAATGCTTTGCTTAACTTTTCCGGCAACCGATTATTTACTTTGGATTCGGAAACGTTTTCTACCAAGGCTTTCTGGAAAAACGAACTGCGGGTGATAGCCCAATTAGACACCAAACCCAAACAGGAAAACGAAGAAAATATTTTGTTGAATACCGCCTTAGTACAAAATCCTTTAATGCAAAATTATAAAACGAAAGTGGAATTACAAAAGACTCTCATCGCTCAAAACACCGCCCGCTATTTCCCTACCTTCGGTTTCAAAAGTTCCCTAAACTTTGCCGATCGTTATAAAGATTCCCCCACCTTTAATAAGGAAAATAACACTTGGTCATTGGCCGCTTTCTTTAAAATACCTATTTTCTCGGGCACCGACCGTATTCGCGAACGGGGAAAACTAAAAGCTCAACTGGACAAAATTGAGTACCAAAAAGACAATATCAGCTTAAAAATCATGAAAAATGTCCAGTCCAATTTCAGCCGCTTAATTGCTTATGTCAACAATATGAACCCCGCTTACCAATCACGGAAACGGGCTTATGATGCTCTTGATATGGTGGTAAAAAAATATAGCGCCAATAAGATTCCTTTGATTGACCTCTTGGATGTTCAAAACAACGCTTTAAGAACAGACCTCAATGCCATCAATACCCGTTACAACTATTATAAAACAATGGCGCGGTTAGTACATGCTATTGGTTGGACAGCGGCCGATAATTACAGTAATTTCTGGGATGTTTTTCATAAAAAGTTACGATAAGACATAGATACCATAAAAACGATTAATAATAAAATTTCCATAATTGAAAGAAAAAGACAAATAAAAATGACAAATTGAATCCCATCCGCATTTTTTTATAGATAGGCTTATCTTGGAAAACAGGAATTTGGTTGGTTTTTCTTATTTTAATAAAGACCATCAAATAATTAAAGATGGAAGCAATAATAAACATCAGGGCAAGGTAAGTCGTCAAATGTATGCCAAAAGAAAAACGAATGACATAACTTCCCAGTAAAAAAGCAATAGCGGCAAAAGCGTATTTGCCGGTTAAATTCGAAGGCACCACCATCTTTTTATCTTTTAACAGTAAAAAACCGGCACCGATGATTAATAAATCACGTCCGATAATTACCAAAGCCAACCAGAGAGGTAAATTCCGATACAAGACCAACAGAATAACTAACCCCCCGGCAAAGATTTTATCGGCAATGGGATCCAAAGCGATACCCAACTGGCTGACTTGATTAAGCCGCCGTGCCAAATAGCCGTCGAAGCCATCGGTTAACCCCGCTACCACCAATAAGGCGATACAAATTATCGTTGCCTGAGGACTATCCAAAGAAAGATAGTACCCGATAAACGGCGTCAATAAAATTCGAGATAAACTTAACAAGTTGGGCAGACGTAATAATTCTTTTAACATAACCAATATTTATAAGAATTTGTTCTGATACACAAGTATTCAAAGGTCAAGAAAGTTTTTATTCTCTTGAATTCAATATAAAAGTATTTAACACCACCAAAAAAGTTTTTATATTACCTTATGGCACGCAAAGAAAAGACCCATCAATTTCATCAATTGACCGAGAGATATATAAAAACCACCGATATTGAATATCGCAAAAAAATGGGGCAGTATTTTACCCCTCTTTTTGTCCGCCAACATCTGTTACACCATTTACCGAAGACAAAAGCCCCTCAAATATTAGATCCCGCTTGCGGTACCGGAGAGTTTCTGTTATCAGCTCAAGAGTATTTTGAGAACCCCCAACTTTATGGCTGGGAAATTGACCCTCATTTGGTTAATCTTTCCCAACGAATTAATCCTCAAGCCAAGATAATTAAAGCCGATGCCCTTAAAAAAAAGTATTCCCATGAGAAGTTCGATTATGTTATCAGCAACCCGCCTTACTATGAATTCCCACCGGATAAAGAAATAAAAGATAAGTTTCAAGAGGTTATCAAGGGCCGTTCCAATATCTTCAGCATGTTCATAAAAATAGGCTTGGAGGTTCTCAAACCGGGAGGATATTTGGGCTTTGTCGTGCCGCCATCGATGAATAACGGCGCTTATTTTTCTAACCTTCGCCAATATATAATTGACAATGC
Organism: FCB group bacterium; assembly: GCA_013151855.1. Classification (GTDB taxonomy): domain Bacteria; phylum Zixibacteria; class MSB-5A5; order GN15; family FEB-12; genus JAADHM01. The sequence goes on from JAADHM010000036.1 coordinate 3,876, forward strand.
CAATATCGAGTATTTGAAAATCCTTTCTTCCTCTTCTCTTTTTCATCGAGCTTTGCAAACCGTTATGATATTGATTTTAAAAAAAGGAAAAAACAAAGGAAATTATATCTTCAAGAAAAACGGTATCACCATTTTCAGCGCCCAACCCCAAAAACTATCCCAAGCCTTTCAAAATAAAAAGACTTTAAAGGAGCTGGGTTTTACTGTCAGTACCGGTAAAGTAGTCTGGAATCAGCACAAGGAGGAACTAACCAATATCTGCAAAAGTAATATTCTCTTGATATGGTCTCATAACATAACGGATAAGGGTTTAAAACTTAACCATAAAGCTCAAAAACCACAGTATATAAAATCCGAAAAGTACGATATCGGTCCCGCCATTGTTGTCAATCGCATTATCGGTAACGTTGCCCATATCAAATTAAAAGCGGCGGTGGTTCCTTCGGGAGTAAAATTTCTCGGTGAGAACCATATCAATGTCATTTATTCCCCGTCGGATAGACATTTTAATCTCGATGATATTTGTAAACAGATTACCTCTGAAAACACTATGGAAACGATAAAATTAATAACGGGCAATACGCAACTGTCAAAAACGGAACTGGCTCATCTTTTACCTCTGAAAATATGATAGCGTCTTTTTAGAGTAATTCTTCCCTTACCCCTTTAGTTTTTTACAGCCTTTTATTATCTTAATATTTTCGCTTTTATATAAAAGTTGACTATCTCACCCTCGTATCCGATAATTTACTTATGCTTACCGATTCAAAAAAAATAATACTCGGTGTTCTCTTTACCGTTATTCTTATCGCCTTGATTAATTTTGCCTGGTGGTTATACTATCTTCGTACCGAAAAACTGATGGACAACCAACTCAGCCGTAGATTGGTCAGCGTCGCCAAAACCGGAGCAATTGCTCTGAAATCATCACCGCTTGAAAAACTAACCGCCAATGATTTGAGTGCTTATGCTCAAATCGTCGCTACGCTGGAAAAAATCCGCCGGGCTGATTCTTTGGCGGAAGTTTTTATTGTCGACCAAAATTATCGTATCTTGGTTACCACTTCTCTTGAAACCGATTCCATTTATTTTCTCGCCGCCTTAAACGGCCGGTATATTGACTCTATTTTTTACTCCATCAACGACCTGGCTATTGCTACCCCTTCTTATAAAACCGGTTCCGTATTTCTCAAATCGGCTTTTGCTCCTCTTTTGGACAGCACCGGATTGGTAATAGCGGTTTTAGGAGTGGAAGCCAATGTCGATTATTTCGATGCTCTGACCGCCTTGAAAAAAAACCTTTACTATTCTATTTTTATTTCCCTTGTGGGAGGAATTATCATCGGTTTTATTTTCTTGTTATTCCAAAAGAAAATTACCAGCACCGAACAAAAACTTTTTTTGAATCAAACCCATTCTTTTTTAGGCCGGATGGTGGCGGTCGTCTCGCATGAGATAAAAAACCCTTTGATGATTATCCGCGCTTCGGCGGAAAGATTGTTGAAAAAAAACAAAAGCGAGGAAAGTCAATTTATTGTCGAGGAAATTGACCGCCTTAATCAAATAGTGACCGGTTATCTTCATTTTGCCAGCACTAAAGGAAAATTCGTGGAACATGACCAGCAGAAAAGCATCAATATGGCCGAGTTTATTCAAAATATAAAAAAACATTTCCAAAGTAATTACCCCCACCATCAAATAAACTGGTTGGAAGCGGAAATTGATTCTCATTTGACCATCAATACCTACCCCCGATCATTGCGGCAGGTTATCTTGAATTTGCTGATAAACGGAGCCGATGCCTGTTTGGCTGATGAGCGACCCATAACCGTGGGCATTAATGTCAAGAATAATAAAGACCGCATAAAAATTACGATCATTGATCATGGCTCCGGACTAAATAAAAAAGAAATAAAGAAAATTTTCTCACCTTTCTATACGACCAAGACCACCGGTTCCGGTTTGGGTTTGTATCTCAGTAAAAAAATAATTGAGGATATGGGAGGAATACTCGATATTAACAGTATTAAAGGAAAACAAACAGAATTAATTATTGATCTACCAATAACAGAATAATGATAGAAAATAAGGATAAATATGGCGCATATACTTGTCGTCGACGATGAACCCAAAATGACTTCTCTTATTTGCGGGCAACTGGAAGATGCCGGTCATTCCGTAATTACCACCACCAAACCCAAAGAAGCCCTTGAGCTGATAAAAAAACACTCTTTTGATATTATCATCACCGACCTCTCGATGCCGGAGATTTCAGGAATGACTATTTTGGAAAACGCGCTGGCCAAAGGAAGCTGCGATGTCATTATGATAACCGCTTATGCCTCGGTGGAAACAGCGGTGGAAGCCATGAAAAAAGGAGCGTCCGATTATTTGATAAAACCATTTTCCCTTGAAGAACTCGAGCTTTTAGTCAATAAATTAGTCAAGCAGCAAAAACTCATCTCTCTTTCCACTCATTATCAAGCGGAAATCGATGATAAAATTCACCGTAATTTTATTGGCTGTGCGGCTGCCACACAAAAGGTGAAAGAGATGATTAAAAAAGTGGCTAACAGTGATGCCACCGTCTTGTTAACGGGAAAATCGGGAACGGGAAAAGAAGTAGCCGCCCGTATGCTCCATCATTTATCACCACGAAAAGACAAGCCCTTTATTGCGGTAAACTGTGCCGCTCTTACCGAAACCCTGTTGGAATCAGAGCTTTTCGGTCATGAAAAAGGAGCATTTACCGGAGCCGTTGCTCGCAAAATAGGACGGTTCGAATTAGCCGACAAAGGAACAATCTTCCTTGATGAAATCGCCGAGACTTCCAAAGCCATGCAAACCAAACTCCTGCGTGTATTGGAAGAACGGAAACTGGTCCGAGTTGGCGGGGTCGATACTATTTCTTTCGATGTCCGGGTTATTGCCGCCACCAACCGCAACCTGAAAGCGGAGATTGAAAAAGGTAATTTTCGAGAAGATTTATATTTTCGTTTAAATGTTTTCCCCATTCATATCCCTAACTTAGGGGAAAGAAAAGACGATATAATCGATTTGGCCCAGCATTTCTTAAAAGAATTAAATTACCCTCACCTTCAAATTTCTCAGGAAGTTGCCCGGCTTCTTTTGAGTTATGACTGGCCCGGAAATATCAGAGAGCTGAAAAACGTAATGGAAAGAGCGGTTATTTTAGCTGGCGGAGAGCCTCTTTCACCGGAAGATTTTTCACTTATATTAGACGATGAGCCCCTTGATAGTATGACAACCATAGAAGGGAAAAGCCAACAAGGGTTGGAAATTGCCGAACGAGAGATGATTATTAAAGCACTGCAACAAACTCAAGGAAATAAAACAGAAGCGGCAAAGCTGCTAAAAATTACCCGAAGGAGACTTTACAGCCGCATGAAAATTCTCGATATTAAACCGTAATGCGCCATACGGGGCGATATAATGTACGACAAGGTACAAAAGAGGATAACGGATAAAAATATACATTTAATGCTATTCATTGAATAACATTAAGTTACGGATAATATAGATGCGTGGCATACGATTTGTATATTATATCTCCGAACCCTGACCGGAGAGTAAAATTATGAAGAAATACTTATTAACATATTCTCTTATTATCGGACTGTTGCTATCAATGCCTCTTCCGTCTTGGTCTCAGATGACTGGCAATGACTTGATTAACAAGCTACGCAACGAATTGGAACGAACCGACCAAATCATTATGCGGGCTAAAGAAGTTGTTCTGGGTTCCAATTCCGCCAAAGCCAAATTCGCTTTGGAACAAGCAATCAAAATTCAAAATTTCGCCTGGTACAAATTTCGCGAGGGCACTCTTACCGGTTATCGCGAAGCCGCTATGCTCACCAAACAAGCACGGGAAAAAGCAAAATATGCCATTGCCAACGGACCGTATACCGAACAAAACAAAGATATTGTTCTCAAAAAATTGGAAAGAGCCCAAGAATTATATCAACGGGCTAAAGAAGAACTCAGCAACAATCAAAATACCAATTTAAAAGCGATATTTAGTGCTATTGAAGACAATTTGAACAATGCCTGGGAATTCTACCGCAAAGGACAACAGCGACCGGCACTAAAGCTTTGCAATCAAGTAGAAAATATCCTCTGGAAAATTATTCGTGCCGCTAACCGCCAACAACAAGGAATGGCAAATTTTGAGCGACATCTCGAAAATGTCAAGGAACTGCTGGAAAGAGCCCGACAAAATCTGGCTGAATGTAATTCCGAAAATGGCTCCAGATTTCTTAAACAAGCTCAAATTTCCTATCAGTTAGCCAATGAACTTGCCCGTCAAAAAAGACCCTTAGCGGCTCTGAAAGCTCTGCAGAACAGCCGCAAATTTGCCCGGCAAGCGCTTCAGGATTGCAATGGATTTGCCGCTTTGAACAAACGTTATGAAAAGACAAAAAACAACGCTGACCGTATTAATGAAACCATTTCTTCCGCTAACGAAAACGCTAAAAAACTTATGAAACAGGTCTATGAACAACTGGCTTTAGCTAAAGATTTTATTTCCAAAGAGCAAACAGAAGCAGCGGTGGCTTCTTTAAAAGCCGCTCAATTGACCTTAAATCAAGTAATTAAACTCTTAAACCAAAGCGGACTATAATTCTACTTCACGAGGAGGGTGTATCCCTCGAGGAGGCCATTGTTTCGAAACGGTAAATATTGGGGAATTGTTTTTATAGTTTTTGCCGGTGCTTTTGGTAATATCGCCCAAGCCTCCGGCATTAATTTTAAAGCCGGCTTTGGCTATGATTTTATTTCCCAGCAATATTTTTTGGATTCCGCCTCTCAAGCGGGAGCCGACTCGACCTTAAATAATTGGACTTTAACCAATAATTATCTCGATGACCCCAAAGGCTTATTTTCTATGACCATTTCACCTTATGCCGATCACCGCTGGGAAATTACTTCCCGATATGAACAAACAGATAATTTCATCAGAGCCAAATTACAAAACGAATTACACACTAAAATCGGCACCAGTAATTTCGATTTTAACGGCGAACTTGAATGGCGCCATCGCTACCGCGATACGGTCACTTTCGGAGATAGTTACCTCTATGGCTATTCTCAAGAACGGCTATCCATTCCCTTAAATCAATCGCTAAAATCGACTTTTCAACTCCAAGGGGAATTTGTCAATTTTGACTCGGTATCGTCTTTCAATTTCAACTATTATCGATTGGGGGGCAAAATAGGCTTGCAAAAACTATTTGAAAATTTCTCTTCCGGTGATATCAAAATTACTCTTATGACCCGCACCGTTCCCGACAGCTCACAATTATCTTACGAAAGTTACGGGCTGGAAAGTTCCTATTTCGGGTTTTACCAGCAAGGTGAGCTTGACTTTTACGGCAGTTTGGAAAAAAAGAATTACCACCAGGAATTAAATAAGGATGACTATTTTAGGGTAATTTTTGACGGTAACAATAGGCTTCGTTTGGGTCAAATATTTTTTATCCGCCAGGAAATAAATTTCGAGCTGACCGCATATAACGCCGATGACCCCATCAATCGCAATTATACCCAGACAGAATTTGTCCTCTTAACCGGTATGGGGAATCAACTTTACAGCTTCGCCTTCGGTCCCGATTTAGCCCTTTTAAAAGAAGATGAAGATGACCTTTTGGATGGCGATGATTATTTTGAAAGCGGCTTAAAAGCAGAATTTGATTATATGAAAATCAATTTACTTTTCGCCTCACTGGAGTCCGTGACCGGCTACCGCAATCAAAAATACGATAACGAAATCCAAACCGACTATACTTTTGAGCGCTTGAATTTAATCAGCAACCTCAAACTTTTTAAAATTTTAGACTTTAATTTACTTTTCTCAGCGGAGTGGGAATGGCACGAAATTGCCACCAATAATTCGCAAATTTATCTTCTCTCTTCAAGTTTGACCTATAATTTCTGATGATATTTTTATCATAAAATTTAATTAAATTGATGGGCAGACTTTTCGTCTGTCGCTCATAAAATCTTGCGTAGGAACACGCCATAGCATGTTCCTACAAATAGCAAACTGAATGTTCTATTGTCCAATCTGTTCAGATTACACTCACCTTCGGTGAGCAAGTAACTATGTTACTTAATAGTTAAGCCTCAGCGTCGGGGGTTTTATTTTTCTTGAAAACAAACCTGTTCCTTCGCCTTAACCCCGACTATTTAGTTCTGCCATAAATTTTTA
>JAADHM010000139.1:0-765 GCA_013151855.1 FCB group bacterium
AATATTACGACGTAACGATAACTTGTGCTTGCGGTGCCACTTATAAAACCCGCTCGACCAGAAAAAAAATTAACGTGGAAATTTGTTCCAATTGCCATCCCTTTTTCACCGGCAAGCAAAAGTTAATCGATACCGCCGGTCGTGTGGAACGGTTCCGCCGTAAATATCAACAATATAATAAAGATAAAAAATAATTATTATCGTTATTATCCGACAGTGCGTATATAAATAAAAGAATAGATATGCACTGTTTGTTTTAAATTAAACAACCGTAAGCTCGCATGGTATTATAATAAAGGTCATTATGCCCGACTTAAATGTTGGTGGACAGGCTGTCATTGAAGGCGTTATGATGCGCTCTTCCGATAAGATTTCCACGGCAGTACGTATTCCCACCGGAGAAATTATCGTCAAAACTGAAGATTACAAATCTTTGGCATCACGCTATAAATTATTGAACATCCCTATTTTAAGAGGAGCCGTTGCTTTTATCGAAATGCTTTTGATCGGTATCAAGACTTTGAATTTTTCCGCCGATTTGGCGATGAAAGAATTGCAAAAAGAAGAAGACGCTAAAAAAGGAAAATCAGCCTCGAAAAACAAAAACAGTTCCAATTCTTTATGGCTTATTGGCAGTGCTTTGTTTGCGATAGGGATGGGTATTTTTATCTTTTTCTTTATTCCTTTGGCTATCTCCAGTTATTTTCATATTGACAAAAACGCCGTCTGGTTTAATTTGGTCGCCGGCGCTATCAGATTATCTAT
>JAADHM010000139.1:820-20346 GCA_013151855.1 FCB group bacterium
TTCAATATCATGGCGCCGAGCACAAATCAATCTATACTTATGAAATGGGTGACGAACTAACACCGGAAAAAGCCAAAAATCACACTCGTTTTCATCCTCGCTGCGGGACTTCTTTTATTCTCATTGTCGCTCTTATCGCTATTTTCATTTATGCCATCTCCGATACTCTTTATGCTCTTTATACCGGTCACCCGCCCACCCTTCTTACCCGTTTCGGGGTTCATTTTTCGTTGCTTCCTCTGGTCGCGGGAGGCTCTTACGAACTTTTAAAACTCTCCGGAAAAACACGGGACAACAAACTCACCAAAATTCTTATCCAACCCGGGTTATGGCTGCAAAAAATCACTACCCAAGAACCGTCAAGAGACCAACTGGAAGTGGGGCTTATGGCTCTTAAAGCTTCTTTGGGGTTGGTGGAAGCCAACTATTCCACTTACAAAACTACCGTATCGTAGCTACTCCCACTAACCATTTTATAAATCCACTTGCTCATTTATTTTTTTTCATTTACTATGGTAATATTTATTAGGAACAAAAATGCTGAAATTAGTTGAAAAACTCGAAGAAAAACTCAAAGCACTCGATGAACAGATGTCTGACCCCAAAGTGCTCTCCGACCAGAAGAAATTAATCGAACTCAATCGTGAGCGAAGACATCTCGAAGAAATTTTAATCACCGGCCGCTTTTACCGTAGAATAAAACTACGGATAGAAGAAGCCGAGGGGATTATAAACAACGAAGAAGACGCTGAGTTGGTGGCAATGGCTAAAGAAGAACTGGAACAATACGAAAATGAGATTGAAAAAGCGGAAAAAGAATTTAAGCTAAAACTTATCCCTCGCGACAAAAACGATGAAAAAGCGGCTATTATCGAAATAAGAGCCGGTACCGGTGGTGACGAAGCGGGTATTTTTGTCGGTGATGTTTTCCGTATGTATCAAAAATATGCCGCTACCAAAAACTGGAAAATGGAAATTATGAACTCGAACCCTTCTTCGGCGGGAGGTTTCAAAGAAATCGTATTCGCCTTGAACGGAAAAGGAGCTTATGGAATGATGAAATACGAGTCCGGAGTTCATCGTGTTCAACGGGTTCCCACCACCGAAACTCAAGGAAGAATCCATACCTCTGCCATAACCGTAGCGGTCTTTCCGGAGGCGGAAGAGGTCGATATTGAAATTAAAGAAAATGATTTAAAGGTGGATGTCTATCGTTCTTCGGGACCCGGAGGACAATCGGTCAATACCACCGATTCGGCGGTACGGATTACTCATCTGCCCACCGACTTGGTAGTTACCTGCCAGGACGAAAAATCCCAATTGAAAAACAAAGTAAAAGCTATGAAAGTGCTTCGGGCGCGTCTCTACGATATGGAAATGGCGAAACAACAAGCCAAAATTACCGCCGAACGGCGCTCTATGGTTTCCTCGGGTGATCGTTCGGCAAAAATAAGAACTTATAACTTCCCCCAATCACGAGTAACCGACCATCGCATTGGTCTGACTCTTTACAAACTGGAAGAAATTATGAATGGCGCTTTGGATGAAATCATTGAACCTCTTCGTCAACATGACCAAGAAGAGAAACTGAAATTAGTTTCAACAGAGAAATAAAAAAACATGAAAACCCTCAAAATAATCGTCGCCATTGTTTTAACCTTCGGGCTTTTGTATCTTGCCCGCCACATGTCAATGGGAGAACCCAAGCATATTGCTTATTCTGAAAAAGGGTTCGCCTTCGACTTTTATACCGTTCCCAAAGGTTTTGAAAAGGGTAAAGTTAAAATTCCCATCACTATCAAAGGCAATATAACACCCGACTTAAAACCTGTTTTTCGGCAATCCAAATTCGGGCAGGATAAAAACACCGACATCCGCTTTTATAAAACGATACCTCTTTTGGTGGAAGATTCCGCCCAAGGGAAGTATTATACCGAAGTTTCCACAGGTAAACGAGGAGGGCGTTTTTATTATTACTTTGAAATCCGTGACAACTCCGGTGGCCGCCGAGCTACTTTTACCGATGAGAATCATAAACCTTTCTTGTTTAAATTCATCGGTCATGTGCCTATTTTGGTACTCATCGGCCATTTAACTTTTATCTTTGTTACCGTATTTTTCATCTCCATGGGAACGGTCAATTCTTTTTCTCTTATCACCGGAAAAGGCAAGGTAAAAAATATCGCTCCCTATTTTCTTTTAGCGACCATATTTGCTTTTATCGGTTGTTACTTTTTCGGTATTGCGATGAACTGGTACGCTTTTGGTGGTTTTTGGGAAGGGGTTCCCTTTGGCACTGACGCTACCGATAACAAAACTCAGCTTTTGTTTGTTTATCTTCTTTTTATGACCCTCTCCATGCTGGGCACTTTGATAAAGCACAAAGACGAATCCAATATCTTTTCTCCAAAAACTTTAGGATGGTTGGGAGTTATATCATTTTTAGTCATGTTGTTTATTTACCTCATTCCCCATTCGATTCAGTTTTCGAAAGGATTGACCTACGGCTTTTGTTATTCCTTCATCGGTCTTGTAGCCCTGATATATATAATCGGTTTGACAAACCACTTCCTTAAAAAGAAACTATCAAGTTAACGAGATACATTTTGGCGCTTGCACATCTACCCCAATTAATTGCTCAAAAAGGGAAACTCTTGGAAAATGCCGGTATCGAAAGAGGTAAAGGTGAGATTGAAACCATCCTCTGCTCTTTGCTCCAAATAAATCGTTTGGAATTATACCTTCACGGAGAAAGATTGATAAATCAATCTGTCCTGACCAAGCTCGATGATATTATCAACAAACGTTTGACCCGTTATCCCTTACAATTGATTTTACGGGAAGCTTGGTTTTACGGCAGGAAATTTTATGTTTCCCCCGAAGTTATGGTGCCCACTCCGGAAACGGAAATATTATGTGAAACGGCAATGGGGTTTATCAAAAAGAAAAAATATGACCAACCAAAGATTTTAGATTTGGGCGTGGGTTCGGGGGTGATTTCCATAACTTTAGCCAAAGAATTAAAAGACTGTTTTATTTCAGCGGTCGATATTTCTTCCGCGGCTTTGAAAATTGCTCAAAAAAACGCTCATAACTTAAACGCCGAAGATAAAATCAAGTTTCTTCAATCGGATTATTTCCAAAATATACCCTCAGGCGAAACCTTTGATTTAATCTTAGCCAACCCTCCTTATATATCCGATGAGGAATACGAACATTTACCTCCGGAGGTGCTCGCCGATCCCAAAATATCACTTACCGCCGGACCGGAAGGATTGGACAATATTAAAACAATTGTTCACGATGCCCCCGACTATCTTTCTCCCGGAGGAAGGTTGATGTTTGAAATCGGTTATAACCAAGCGGAGAAAGTCGCCCAACTGACAGAAGCAGACAATCGTTATCGAGCTATTGTAATTATAAAAGATTTGAACGATATCGACCGCGTGGTAATTTTATCCTGTGAATGATAATGACAGCTGAAAATACACCAGAAAAAACAAAACGGGCTAAAAAAATTATCTCCCGGTTAAAAAAACACTATCCTACCGCCAAGTGTTCTTTGCATTACAAAACCGTTCACCAACTAATGGTAGCAACCATTCTTTCCGCCCAATGCACCGATGAACGAGTGAATAAAATTACTCCGACACTATTTAAAAAATACCCTTCTATCAAAGCCTTCGCCGATGCCGACGTGAATGAGTTAGCGCAAGATATTTTCACTGCCGGATTTCACAATGCCAAAGCCAAAGCGATAAAAAAATCCGCTCAACAATTATGGGAATTATATAACGGCAAAATCCCCAAACAACTCAAACAATTGGTGAAACTTGCCGGCGTGGGAAGGAAAACCGCTTCGGTTATTTTGGGAGCGGGATATAACCTCGCCGAAGGAATTGTTGTCGATACTCACGTCGGGCGTATCAGCAGGCGCTTAGGTTTGACCCCGGCAAAAAATCCCATTAAAGTGGAAAAAGATTTGATAGAGATTATTCCCAAAAAGGATTGGATAAATTATGCCTATCTTATGATTGACCACGGACGAACCATTTGTAAAGCCAGAAAACCCGATTGTCAACATTGCTTTTTAAAAGGATTATGTCCTTTCCCGACATTAAAAAAATGACTGTTACTACTACTCAAAAAAACTGATTAAACTACAATAAGAACAAATAAAAAGGCATTCCTTAAAAAAAAGAATGCCTTCGATTATCTATTTAACAACAATTAACTTTCCGGCGTTGGAACCGGTTTTCCCGTTGGTTCCATATCACCGGAGGAACGGCCAATTATAACATCTACTTCATGACTATCGACAATTTCCTTTTCCAAAAGAGCTTTAGCCAAAGCGTGAAGTTTATCGGTATGTTTAGTTAAAATATCCCGAGCCGTTTTTTCTGCTTTCATTATAAAGTAACGAACTTCCTCATCAATTATAACAGCAGTCTCTTCAGAATAATCTTGATGCTGTTGTAATTCCCTACCTAAAAAGATATGTTCTTCCGCCTTACCAAAAGTAACAGGTCCTAATTTCTCAGACATCCCCCAATTACAGACCATTTTGCGGGCTAATTTGGTAGCTCTTTCAAGATCATTACCGGCACCGGTATCAAGCTGGTTAAAGATAATTAACTCGGCCACTCTCCCTCCCATCAACACTGCAAGGGTAGTCTCCAGATAATCTCGCGAATGAGTATGCCGTTCATCAACCGGCAAAGATTGAGTAAGCCCCAAAGCCATTCCCCTGGGGATAATGGTAACCTTATGAATGGGATCCGCTTTGGGTAAATATTTGGCAACCAGCGTATGACCGGATTCATGGTAGGCAATAACTTTCTTTTCATCATCGGCAATAACCAGCGATCTACGTTCCGAACCCATCATTACTTTATCTTTTGCCTCTTCGAATTCTTCCATAGCAACAGCATCTTTATTGCGACGAGCGGCCAAAAGTGCCGCTTCATTAACCATATTGGCTAAATCAGCCCCCGACATTCCCGGTGTTCCGCGTGCTAATATTTTCAAATCAACATCATCAGTCAATTTAATTTTACGCACATGCACTTTCAAAATCCCTTCGCGACCATTTAAATCAGGTATTGGGACAATAATTTGACGGTCAAATCTTCCGGGTCGTAAGAGAGCGGGATCTAACACATCGGGTCTATTAGTGGCGGCAACTAAAATAACGCCGTCATTGGTATTAAACCCATCCATCTCCACCAGTAACTGGTTCAAAGTCTGTTCTCGTTCATCATGTCCGCCGCCCAAACCGGCACCGCGTTGGCGACCAACAGCATCAATTTCATCAATAAATATAATACAGGGAGCGTTCTTTTTCCCTTGATCGAATAAATCTCGAACCCGGCTAGCTCCAACCCCAACAAACATTTCCACAAAATCAGAACCCGACATGGAAAAAAACGGCACCCCCGCTTCACCGGCAACGGCACGGGCAAGAAGGGTTTTACCGGTTCCCGGAGGACCTAAAAGCAATGCCCCCTTGGGGATTTTCCCTCCCAAACGCTGGAATTTACCGGGTTCTTGTAAAAACTCTATGATCTCTTCAAGCTCCTCCTTGGCTTCCTCTGCACCGGCGACGTCATTAAATGTAACTCTGGGACGCTCATCGGTGAGCAATTTGGCTTTGCTTTTACCAAAGCTAAACAATCCCTTAGGACCACCACCACCTTGCATCTGGCGAATAAAAAACAACCAGATGAGGATCAAAATCACCCACGGAGCGGCGGCGACCAAGTAGGAAAAGATATTGGGACTTTGTTCTTTGGCGACAATCTTTACCTTATTTTTTTCCAGTTTATTGACCAATTCATAATTGTAATCACGAAAAGGGATGCGGGTTTGAAATTTGGAAAATGATTTGGGAGAGTTAACGGAACTAAACTTTTCCGCCTTCTTTAAAATCCCGGATACTTTCCGATCCTCAAAGGTAACTTTCGAGACATTGTTATTTTCCACCTGATTGATAAATTCCGAATAAGTAATAACCGCCTTATCCTGACTAAACCCGGAATAATAGGTGTAGGAAATAACCATTATCAAAAACAAAGCTAACCAGAAAATAAGCGATTTCCCCGGACCTTTCCACCCCATTGATTCTTTAGACTTATCATCTTTACTATTATCTGTTTGCTTTTTATTGCTTAAATTAACCACTTATTCTCCAATATTTTTTAATTTACTTACCTTTATTATACAAAAAAATTCATTCTTATTAAAGCTCTATCGGGAAAAAATATATTACCGGATATCAATTAGTTTACCAATAAATGGCAGATTGCGATATTTTTGCGTATTATCCAATCCGAAACCAATGACAAACTCATTACCTATGGAAAAGCCTTTATATTTTATATTCAATTTTGAGCGATGGCTTCCCGGCTTATCGATTAATGTAACAATCTCCAAAGAAGCGGGTTCCAATTTTTTAATTTGTTTGGTAATAGTAGCCACCGTTCTTCCCGTATCTACGACTCCCTCGACGATAAGAACATGCCTATCTTTTAAGGGAATAGCTATGGAACTACCAAAGATTAGTTTATTTTCAGGTTTTCTCCCGTTGCGATAAGACGCCGCAGAAACAAACTCCAACTCCAAAGGTAATTTGATGGAGCGCATCAAATCCGCCAAAAAAACCACACAACCCCTTAAGACTCCGACCAGAACCGGAGTTTTATTTATGTAATCCGCGGTAATTAACTTCCCCAGTTCGTTAATACGATGAGCTATATCTTTTTGATTCAACAATAATTCAAATGGCTTTAATTCCAATTTATTGCCGCTGAGTAACTTCAATTTCTAATACCTCTTTTGTTGCCTGAGTTATTTTTACTCTATCGTCAATTTCATATCCCACCAACCAAATAATCCCCTGTTTATCGCATAAAACAGGAATTTCATCGCGATATATTTTATCCACTTTTCGGTCGGTGAGGTAATTTCCCACTTTTTTGGTACCTTTTAATCCTAAAGGTTTAAATTTATCCCCCGGTTTTATATTGCGAATATACAAAGGGGGAATAATTTTACTCTTATCTAACAATACGGTTTTCGCCTGTCTTTGTTTTTTTAATCTAACTTCTTTTTTTACTCGCAAGCTTATTTTTAAATTTAATTGCTCTAAATTATACTTTTTATTCTCATTTAGAACCTGTTTATATCCCTTTGCTCTCTTTTTAAATAACACCAACTTATCATCTAACAAAACCGCTTGAATTTTATTCGGTAAGGAAATTCCTTTCCCGCCTAAAATACAAAGCTTATCCAAACGGTCAACAACTATTTTATCCGGAGTGCCATCAACTTCGGAAAGATCAGTCAAACAAGACCTTAAAAGTCTCTTGCGTAGCCATCGGTCATAATTTCCAAAGTTTTTTAAAACAATTTCTATTTTCCCTCCTACGGTTTTAAACATGACTTTTTTAAGCTGTTTTTGAACAATACGGTTAAGAAATATTTCCTCATCGGAAGATGTTTCCGACAGATTTATCAAAGCATTATCAACCATCGGATTTAAGTTTTTTCGGATTGTCGGTAATAACTTATGACGGATAAAATTACGCTTAAAATCAATTTTGAAATTAGATTGGTCGAGACAATACGACAAATTATTTTCATTTAAAAAATCGATTATCTCGCTTTTGGTCAAGTTATACAGAGGGCGAATAAACTTATCTCTTTTAATAGGTATTCCCTGTAAACCAGTTCTTCCGGTACCGCGTAGGATACGAAAAAGAATTGTCTCCACCCGATCGTCTTTATGATGCCCCAAGGCAACCTTGTCGATATGATATTCTCGGCAAAACCTTTCAAAAGTTGCATAACGAAAATTTCTTGCCGTTTCTTCCAGTCCTTTTTTAGTTAATTGAGATAAAAGGGGTATATCCCCAAATACGATAAATAGTTTGACCCTAAGTTGCTCACATAATGTTTGACAGAACCGTTCTTCTTTTTTAGCGGCACGTTTTCTAATATTATGATTTATATAGAGGGCATATACCTGAAGTTTAAATCTTTTTTTTAGATGAGCTAACAAAGACAATAAGGCTACGGAATCGGGTCCTCCCGAAAGAGCCACTAACACAGAATCCTCTCGCTCAAGAAGGTTATATTCGGTAATAGTCGTTTTTACTTTTTCAATAACATTCATAAACATAAAATATGATTATTGGGGAGAATGTAGAATAAAAAAAATCACTTTAATAATTATTTTTTAAACTTATGTCTAAGAAATTACTTGTTATTATTATTGGTTAGAGCTTTGCTCAAATTTTCAAGATTATCACTATGGCCAATAAGGACCAATATATCATCTTCTTTGAGAACCGTTTTCGGACCGGGGGCAATTGTCATATCTTTTCCTTTTTCCTTAATACCGATAATAGTTAAACCGTATTCATCTTTTATCTTCGATTCAATCAAGGTTTTTCCCACCAATTGGCTATTTTGGGGAATCACCATTTCTTCAATAATAAGCCCTCCTTCACCCGATGACGTAGACAGCATAAAATCAACGACATGAGGACGCAAGGACGCCATGGCCATTCTAATTCCACCCAGAAGGTAAGGAGTAACGACAACATCGGCACCGGCGCGTTTAAGTTTCTTGATGCTGTCTTCATAATCCGCTCGTGCTATAATTTGCAAATTTTTATTCATTTCTCGAGCGGTTAAAGCCAAATAAACGTTATGAGCATCGTCGGGTAAAGTTGAAATCAGGGTTTTGGCTTGTTCAATACGTGCTCGACGCAAAACTTCATCATCGGTGGCTTCGCCCTGAATAAATAAGATTCCCTCTTTATTTGAATTATTCAAACCCTCAATATTTCTATCAATAACAACAAATTTCGCCTTTTTTTTAATAAATTCTTTGGCTACCTGAGCGCCCACTCGACCGTATCCGGCAATTATAAAATGATTTGACATTTTGCTTATTTTGTTTTCCATTTTTCTTCTCCCGAAAATTTCTCTAAATTGACCCTCCAGAACTATCTGCCCTATAACCGAAGCCGTATAACCTACCAGAGCAACACCAAAAATAATAAGAAAAATAACAAAGATACGTCCTGTAGTATGAAGAGGAGTGACTTCTTTAAACCCAACGGTGGACAGAGTTATAACAGACATATACAAAGCATCAATAGGTTTCATATGTTCAATTAAGACAAAACCCAGCATTCCCAAAATAATAACCAACGCCATTCCTAATATGGCCAAACGCAACTTTTGTAAGGAAGTAAAATCACCTGCATTATTGACACTGTTATTCATAGTGCTAAACTAAGATATTTCTTATTCAATTTCTATATAAATATTCTTTATTTTAAAAATTATCATTAAAATTTACGTAAACAAACGGTTACTATTTAATTTAATTAGACATATTAAATCTTGAAGTTGGTTTTTGTTGACGGTGCCATAAAACATTGTTACTGATAAGATAATGAAAACTAATAGAAAAATATTGACCCCAAAAAAGAAATTCATTGTTTATCATTTACCGACAATTATTTATGCCATAGTAATTATTTTGGTGTCTTCGATACCGAATTTAAAAACCCCATCATTAAGATTTTTAGCTTTTGATAAATTAGCCCATTTTTTTGAATATGCCATTTTTGCTTTTTTGATTTTTCGTTCATTTTCTAACTTGTTTCCCTCCAATGGAATAAGCCGAACATTCTTTTTCTCGGCGTTTTTTTTAAGTGTCTTTGCTTTTGCCGATGAATATCATCAACGCTATATACCCGGACGTTTTTTTGATTATTACGATTTACTTACCGATTTCTGCGGGGCATTTTTGGTGTTGATATTTTTAAGTTTGAGATTCAAATTTAAAAGAAAGGAACTTAACCAAAAGCAATTATTGCGGAAATAAGCTTAATTTTTTGCGGAAATAAGCTTATTTTCTTGACATTACGGCAATTTAACTTATATTTATTTAGTTTATTAAAGGTTTTACTCCTTTTGGAGGGGGAGAAGTCCTCCATTTTTGGTCTAACAAGTTGGTATTAAATAATAAAGTTATAGGTTAAAAATCTCTGTGATAGTAGATTTATGGCTTTAACAATTACGGTTGCAAGTAAAATAATTATTCAGATTTTTATGGGCGGGTCTTCATGAAAATTCGTTGTCTAAATTCTTCTTTTATCGTAAATAATTATCAACATAATTCAAAAAAAATAGATTTACCATTTAACGCAAAAAATAAAATAATAACTTTAAATCGTAGGGATTTATAATGAAGGTCAAATTTTTATTGCTTTTAGGTGCCCTAATTGTCTTTTCTTTCAGTTTGTCTTTTGGATTTGGTATTACTATAGATCAGATTGATGGTCTTTATGGCACTAGTACCGATTCCATTCAAACCGATGTACCAGTAGTTTTTCATCTACGCTTAACTAATGATTCAAGCTTTATAGTTGCTGGTATAACCAATGGTTTCAATATTTATTCTCCAGATGGCGCCACTTGGGGTGGAACCGTTGGTGACACTGTATACCAGGGTTGGGGTAACTTCTTTAATCTTCAAAAAGCTATTGGTTATTTTGGTGTTGATGGAGTAGGGGCTGATACGCTTGGTTTTGGTGGTGCTGCATTCGGTATTGGTATCCCATCAGGTTTTGATACCATAGCTTTTACTATAACCATTGGCCCTATTGATACTACCAATCATGGCAAAACAATTTGTATTGACTCTTCCTGGTATCCGCCAATAGGTGAATGGTTGTGGTCTGCAGTTTCAGCTGACACTTATGTCCCCAATTGGTATTCTTCTCCCCAGTGCTTTACCATTATTAACCCCAATGCTCCCACCACACAAGGCAATATTATTCTTTCAATTGATTCATTAGAGTTTACCGGTGTGGAAAACGGAGCCAATCCGTCTTCTCAGACACTTAACATCTCCTCTGACAGAGATCCGTTTAATTTTTCGCTAAGTAAAAATGCCGGTTGGTTAACCATTACTCCCGCACAAGGCACCACCCCCCAAAACATCACCGTATCGGTGAACACGGCGGGTTTAACCGCAGGAGACTATATCGATTCTATTATGGTTTCTTCATCGGATGCCGATAATTCACCTCAATATGCTTATGTACATTTAAAAATCACTCCCGCTCCCAAATATCTTGTCATTTCTCCTTCAGCTTTTAATGTCACTGCTGTCGTAGATGGTGCAAATCCAACAAGTCGAACTTTTAAAGTTACGGAAACCAGCGGATTTGCTATTCCTTTTTCCGCTACTGAAAATATTAGTTGGTTAAGTCTTTCTAATGCTACGGGTACCACTCCCGGGGATGTTACCATAAACATCAATATTACCGGCCTTGCCGTTGGTACCTATATTGACACCATAGTTGTTACCTCATCGGATCCGGACGTTCAAAACTCCCCACAAATCGTTGTTGTCAATCTTCAAGTTTCCCCATCTCCGGAATTTGTCATCAACCCTGATACGTTATTGTATACAACTGTTGCAGGTGACACCTCAACCATGGAACAATCATTTCATCTTTCTACAAGTGATAGTACTCCTATTAGTTATGGCGTTCATGAAACTTCTCCATGGATAGCAATCCCATCAAATATTGGTGTAACGCCTAATGATATAGTTGTGGTGGTTAACCCTCAAGGATTACCTGAAGGTGTTTATTTTGATTCTTTGATAATAAGTGAAGAACTGCCCAAAAAAGCTGCGGCCCCTACAATTGCACCTGCTTATGCCTATGTTAAATTGACAGTTACAAAGGCTCCCAAGATGTTGGCCTTAACTCCGGATTCACTGGTTTTCACCACTGTTGAAGGTGGAACGGAGCCTGATACTTTAGGCTTTACCGTTACCGAACAAGGCGGAGCTTCCATACCCTTCACCGCTACGGAATCAATTCTCTGGCTTGATTTATCAGGATTTACTTCTGGTACCACTCCCCATTTAATCAAAGTAGCGGTTCATGAAGATACTTTACCAGCGGGTGTATATTTGGATTCCATCCAGATTTCTTCCTCTGAAGCCGATAATTCTCCCGTTTATCTGCCAGTATATTTCTATGTAAGCGAAAAACCAAACAATCCGCCAGTGATAACAGCTATCAATGATACTACTATTACGGAATGTGATAGTCTCATAGAGACTTTTAGCGCCACGGATGCTGATAACGATAGTCTGGATATGTGGGTATCTCCGTTGGTAGACAACATGACTTTCACCGATAATCATAACGGTACGGGTTTATTCGCTTTCCATCCTAACTTTAGCCAAGCTGGAGTTTATCCGACTAAATTATATGTTACCGATGGTCGTGATACCGTTTCCGCAGCCTTTACTATCACGGTGGAAGAATGCCAGCCCGGCACCGAAGGTGACACGGTTTCGGTTTCCACTGTCCCGGCTGTTCCCGGTGCTCAGGTAATGGTTCAGGTTGATTTTGCCAATTTATGTGATTTAAAAGAGCTTGATGCTCACTTAATGTGGTCATCATCTTATTTGAACCTCGATTCCGCTACTTTTGCCGATTCACGGTTAGCGGCTATTGCTAATAAAAATATTACGATTGACAATGCTAATAATATATTGGGGATTTCTTCCACCATAGCTGATACGGAAAGCATAGTCCCCGGTTATGGCAACTTGGTTAATTTATACTTCTCACTGGCGGTGGAAACGCCAGCCGGATTTTATCCCATAGATTTAGATACCAGACCAGCCTCTCCCACCCCGAATCCTATGTATATACGGGATTGTGGTGAAGGTTCTGAGATGTCAACGCCATTCTTTATCCCCGGTGGTATCGTCGTTGATACCTCGGCCAATTATGTCTGCGGTTATGTCGTTGACACCGCCGGCAACCCCGTTCCCGGTGCTACCGTGGAATTATGGGATGATTTCCCGGGCGGCTCGATTGTAAAAAGTATGTCCGCCAGTGGCAACGGAGTCTTTTCTTTCTCCGATTTCAACACCATCCCCTTTGACCTTTGGGCATACAAAGACGGTTATTATCCCGCTAAAGTGGAAAATATCAATTTTGCCCAAAGCGGTATTATGCTCGTTTTAACCCCTTACGAACCGGTGGTCAAAACCAATACCAACGTCCGTTACTATTGTGATTATAACACCTATCTCGATGCACCTTTGCCGGTGGGTTCGGTAATCGATGCTTATGATCCCGATGGTGTCCGTTGCGGAACCTTTACCGTTACCGAAGCCGGTAAATACGGATTCTTATATGTCTATGGCGACGACATTTACGAAGAAGGTGACCAGGGTGCTGTCAGCGGTGATGTTATCCGTTTCTTTGTCAATGGAGTGGAAGCCACCCCTTCCGTTACTCCTATCTGGACGGAAGACCGTGACAAACAAGAAGTTTGTCTCGATGTTCCCAATGTTACCGTTCGTGTCTGCCATTTGAGAAAAGGCTGGAATCTCATCAGTTGGAATGTAGATACCCCCACCGATGACATCCTTGATGTTTTTTCATCCATAAGCGATTGTCTCGAAGTGGTCATGGGCTTTGAGCAGGGTGCTTTGACTTACGATGCCGAGTTACCTCTTTTCTCCGATTTATGGCAGGTTGACCATTTGAGCGGCTACTGGGTCAAAGTAAGTTGCGACGCTGATCTTGATGTTACCGGTATGCCCGTCCCTACTTCCACGCCTATCCCCGTCACTGCCGGTTGGAACTTGGTTTCTTATCTCCCCGATACCCCTCTGCCAACGCAAGTTGCTTTATCTTCCATTTACGATAATTTAATTGTTGCTTTAGGTTACGACTCGGTCGGTATGACTTATGTTCCCGGTGATGATTTACATAATGACTTGATCGGGCTCAAGCCCTGCCATGGTTACTGGGTCAAAGTCACTCAGAACGGCACTCTCTCCTACCCCAGTCAGGGACCGACAGTTGCCTCTCAATCGGGTAAAAACATCTTGGCTAATCTGAGCAGTAATCAGAATGTAATTCCGACAACTTCTTGGATTAACCTGTATTCACCTGACCTCACTTTAAATGGTGCCACCGTTCAAACCGGTTCTGAAATTGATGCTTATACTCTCAACGATGTTAAAGTAGGTAGTTATACGATGAAGAAAGATGGCTTATTCGGGTTTATGCCTATTTATGGTGACGATAAGAGTACAGAGCAAGTCGATGGTGTGAAAAGCGGTCAATCATTCTATCTAACGGTCAACGGTATTAGAACCGAACAAACCTTCACATGGAATCAAACCGGTGATAAAATCAAAGTTACCAATCTAACCGCTAAATCCACTTCTAATGAAACCCTGCCGGTTACTTACTCTTTGAACCAGAATTATCCTAACCCGTTTAACCCCACGACGACCATTAGCTTTAATCTTCCTCAAGAAGAACATGCTA
Organism: FCB group bacterium; assembly: GCA_013151855.1. Taxonomy (GTDB): domain Bacteria; phylum Zixibacteria; class MSB-5A5; order GN15; family FEB-12; genus JAADHM01. The sequence continues at coordinate 15,220 of JAADHM010000139.1, forward strand.
AGATTGAAATTTTCAATCTCTTGGGTAAATTGGTGGCTGTTCCCTATAATGACATAGCCAAAGCCGGCTTGAATCAAATAGAATGGAACGGTAAGAGTGATAACGGCAATCATGTTGCTTCGGGTATATATTTCTACCGCCTGACCACTGATAATTATATGGAAACTAAAAAAATGACTCTGCTCAAATAAAGATTCATTTTTCGATAAATAAAATAGAATTCCGACCGATTTTTATAAAAAAGAAATCGGTCGGAAAAAAATTGGTGAAATTATGAAAAAACAGGCGAAAATATTTTTACTTATCAGCTCTCTTCTGCTTTTGACAAGCATATCATACGCAGAACCTCAAGCACCCGAATGGGTGGATTTCTATGGCAATGTCACTATCAACGGACAACCGGCGGCGGTGGGAACCAAGATAGAAGCTTATGACCCCGATACCGTTCTCTGCGGAGAATATATTGTCGGTATTTCCGGTGCCGCCAATGATTCTGCCGGTATTTACGGTTTGATACATGTTTACCGTGACGATATTTCCACTCCCAATGTCGATGAAGGCGCCAACCCCGGTGATACTATTCTCTTCAAAATTAACGGTCAAGTCGCTACCACTTCGTTAGTAAGCGGTTCTCTGACCTGGACCTCCAACGGCGACCAAAACGAAGTCAATTTGGCTGTTACCGGAGTTAATGTCGCCTTTACGGTCGTCGATTTACCTGCCGATACTATCGGTGCCCCGGGTGATACTATTCGCTTCCAAGTCGGTATCCGCAACGATGGCAACAGTCTTGATTTTTACGGCGTCACCGCTTTATCGGATACGTCCACTTCTCCCGGATGGACAGCACTCAATAATAGTGATACTTCTTATGCCAACGTCGGTGAAACCACCTACGTCTATTTTGATATTTATATGCCTGTTTTTGGCGGAGGAGGGGATACTGCCTTTACTATTAACTATACCGTCTTCTCGCAGGTTGATACGACCGTACAATATGCCGATAGTGTCCTTTTGATAAAATCCATTACCGATGTCAACGATGATTACTGGACGGTCCTTCCCGATGGCTTCAGTCTGGAGCAAAACTACCCTAACCCTTTCAATCCTACAACCACAATATCTTTCTCCCTTCCGTATAAAACGGCGGTACGGCTTCAGATAATAAATATGTTGGGGCAGCTTGTTGACAACAAACAGCTGGGCATATATTCCGCCGGTTCTTACGAAATTGAATACGATGCTTCCGCGTTATCCAGTGGCGTCTATTTCTACCGCCTTATCACCGACAAAAACGCCCTCAGCAGAAAAATGATTTTACTTAAATAAATATAATCTTAAATTTTTTGAAAAACCCCGAAATATTTCGGGGTTTTTTGTTGTTTTATTTATAATTATCCTTTTTTTCTGTTTTTATATATATATTTAATATATTGTTGTTTTCATAAGGTTCTGAATAGTGAGTTTACGGTTCCAATGCGTCGGTAAAACCGACAAAGGTTTAGTTCGTCCCGCCAACGAAGACTTCTTACATATTGATGAGACCAACGCTGTCTTCGCGGTCTGTGACGGGATGGGAGGCCATCAGGCGGGCGAGGTAGCCTCCATGATGGCCAGCGATACCATTATGACCACCTTTAAATATTTTCAGGACCAGCTTCACGAGGATAAAAATCTCGATATCCAACACGCTTTACCTCTCAAAGGAGAGTTACTTCTCAAATCTATCCGCCTTGCCAACCGTGCCATTTATAACAAAGCCGCCGGAAGTTCCTCTCTCTATGGTATGGGAACCACTATCGTCGCCCTTGCTCTGGAAGATGATATGATGTCGGTGGCTCATGTCGGAGATAGCCGCGCTTATCGGTTAAACGAAAAAGGCATCACGCCTTTAACCGTCGACCATTCCTGGGTGGCGGAGATACAACAGAATCAAAATTTATCTAAAGAAGAAGCCTCATCGGTTGTTGGGAAAAATATCATTACCCGCGCTTTAGGCGTCCACGATACCGTTGAGATTGATTATCGGTTAATAAGAGTAAAACCGGGAGACAAATTTATCTTATGCTCTGATGGTTTATGCGGCTATGCCGATGATGAAGAGATTTTTAATTCCATCCGTAAAATACGCGATAACAACAACCGTATGGTCGACAATTTAATTCAATTGGCTAACGATCGCGGCGGCGCTGACAATGTTACCGTTATCGTCGTCGAAATTACCGATATCAAACGAACTGATTTACCGGAGGTGGAACGGTTTACTTTATCTTCGGAAACACCGGAACTTTTGAAATATGAAGATGAATGGTTGACTAAAATAAACAATTTTATCGCTCATCAAGATGAATCTCAACAGATTGACAAACCAGTCAATAAAACCACTTTGGTTATTATTTTCATCGCTTTTATAATTATAGCTATGGCAATTATTTATTTATTTACCATCCGTTAATATTTCTTAAATTCTTTAATTGACAGAATCTCATTCTATAAATGATCAAATCCTTCTTGTTTTTTTTGATCTGATTAGTATCTTTTTTTAATGAAACTGAATAACGTTTTAGCCCTTGATAAAACAATTAAATGGTCCTTCATTATCTTTCTTGTTGCTTTTGGTTTACGTGTCATTTTCCTTTTGCAATTCCAATCCGTTCTGCTTTTTTCTCATCCTATTGTTGACCTTGCCTATCATCATAAATGGGCGGAAGCCATTGCTCACGGACAGGAATACTTTAAAGGTCCTTTTTTTAGAGCTCCGCTATATCCTGCCTTTTTAGGTATGGTTTATATGTTATTAGGTGATAATCCTTGGATTATAAGAATCATACAAGCATTAATAGGAAGTTTCAGTGCTGTTTTGGTATTTGTTATTGGTATCCGTACTTTTAATTTCAAAACAGGATTCTTAGCCGGACTGGGAATGGCAGCTTATGGCACCATCATTTTTTATGATGCCCAACTATTAGTTCCCAATCTTGCCATTTTTTTGACATTAATAGCTTTATATTTTCTCGTAAAAATAAAAGAATCAATTGCATTCAAAAATCTTTTCTGGGGCGGGTTTTTCTTGGGTCTGTCGGCAATTGCCCGACCGACAATTCTTTTATTTGCCATGCTCTTCTTTTTATGGCTTATCTGGAAACGAGTAAAAGGAAACTGGACTCTTAACATTAAACATCTTTTGGTTTTCGTGGTAGCCATAATAATTCCTATTCTCCCTGTTACCATTTATAATTATATACAATCCGGTGAATTTATCCTTATTGGCGCTTACGGGGGGATAAATTTCTATGTCGGGAATTACAACCAAGCCGACGGTGTTTCGCCTATCCTTCCCAATACCCGTCGTGACTGGTGGGGCGGCAAAGAAGACACCAAAAGAATCGCCGAAGCCGATGTTGGCCATAAATTAAGCGAGGCAGAACAATCCCGCTATTGGTTCCAAAAAACTCTAAAAGAAATTTATGCCCGCCCTAAACATTTTATCAAGCTACTTTTTCGTAAAACGATACTCCTTTTTGAAGGAAATGAGCTTTCAAACAATTTTGATATCTATTATTTCGCCCACCAAACCGTATTAATGAAATTATTAATTTGGCGCGGTTTGGTCTTTTTCCCATGGGGACTTGTTTTTCCACTGGCTATTTGTGGTCTGATATTGGCTTTACCTTTTAATCATCAAAGGCAAATCATTGCTCTTTTTTTATTAGGGTATTTCCCTGCCATTGTGCTATTTTTAGTTACGGCACGGTATCGGTTACCTATGGTACCCATTCTAATATTATTCGCTTCTTTTGGAATAATATCTTTTGCCCGTAACTTCCGAAAGTTTAGTCTCCCCAAAATAATATCGATAATTTTTATTTTTATAGCTCTTTTTATTATCAGTAATAGCGATTTATATGGTTACGGCAAAAAAAACAATGCTCAAGCCTATCATTCGGTAGCGACAATATATGCCTCACAAGGTAACTGGAAAAAAGCTGAAAAATATTACCGCAAGGCTCTTGTAGAAAACCCTTATTTATCCGAAACAAGTAATGACTTGGCTTTACTATTAGCATCAAAAGGTGATTATAATGAATCTATTAACATCATCAATCGCAGTCTTAAGAAAAATCCAACCGATTTAATGTTACGTTATAATCTGGGTTATCTTTATCTTGAAGACAATAAACCGCAAAAAGCTATTTCACCACTCAAAGCGGCTATCAAAACCAAACCCGATTTTCTCTATGCGCTGAATAATTTGGGCTTGGCATATATGAGAATGGGGCGGTTCGATAGCGCTCTTGTTCCCTTTCATCAAGCCATTGCTGTTGACCCGAAATTTGCCAACGCTTATTATAACCTTGCCATCACTTTCAATAATAGGAAACAATGGGACTCCGCCCGATATTACTACGAAAAAACCTTGCAATTAGACAGCAGTATCTACAATGTTTATTATCAATTAGGCTGGTTGTGGCTAAAGCAAAATAAGGTCGATTCCTCACTGATAAATTTTAAAAGATACCTTCGATATGCTCCCCCTAATGCCAAAAAAACCAAGCAAATCATCCCTTTAGTTGATTCCCTATCTAAACGATAATAGCCTTTTCAAAAAAGAGAGATACTGCGGGTATCCGCAAAATTCACTTGACTTTTAACGGTTTAACAACATATTTGAAAGCTGAAAATGCGCCCATAGCTCAATTGGATAGAGCGTCTGACTACGGATCAGAAGGTTGCGGGTTCGACTCCTGCTGGGCGTATTTTTTGTGCCTTTTTTTATAATTATCCCATAAAGAAGATTTCCGCTTTCGCGGAAATGACGGAAATGAAATATCATTTTTTCGAATAATAATCAAGTTTTTTATCATAATTTTATCTTGCGTAGGAACACGCCGTGGCGTGTTCCTACAAATAGCAAACTAAATGGCCTGTTTACTAATCTGGCGAGTCATATCACCTTTGGTGAGCAAAACCCGTCGGAACAACGAATCTGTAATTTTGTGACTGACAGACATCCTCGTCTGCTAATCATTTTTGTGACTGGCAGACGTCCTCGTCTGCTGGTCATGGAAATATTAGACAGGATGCCTCACCCCTTGCGGTGAAATTTAGCTAAATATTTATATAGTA